>DASZZA010000535.1:0-4386 GCA_035545135.1 Lacipirellulaceae bacterium
ACACCTCGCCCAACGCCGAAAGACATACCGACGGTCCTCGGCAGGGAACGGGGCCTGTAAGTCGATTTGCCGCACCCCATCCGGAGTCGAAATGAACGACCGGACCGAATCACTCGCGGCGCCTACATTCACACACAGCGCGCGACTTCGCTGGGGCGTTTATCTGCTGTTGATTGCCGTTGCCGTCGGGAACATGACTGGCAGGCTGCTGAGCGTCAATTCCGTCGACAAGGTCCAATTGGAAGCGGCACGCATCAAGGATCGCCTCGATAGCGACCGGCGACGGCTGATCGACCAAGGAATAACCGGCCAACAGTTGGACGCGCAACTGGCGGATCGTGAAGCCAAACTACGCGACGAGCTTCGATTACAGCGGCCTTTTTTGAGCGCGAACGACCGCAGCCGGTGGATGACGGTTCGCTCGCTCGTCGAGCACGGCACCTACGAAATCGATTCGATCGTCGGCCAGCCGACGTGGGACACGATCGATATGGTGCAGCACCTCGGACGCGACGGCAAACCCCACCTATATTCGAGCAAACCGCCGCTGCTGGCGACGCTGATTGCCGGCGAGTACTGGTTGATCCACCGCGTTACCGGCGCGACGTTGGGCGACCATCCCTACGCAATTGGCCGGTTCATGCTGTTCACGATCAACGTTTTGCCGCTCGCGCTGATGTTCGTTTTGCTGGCGCGATTGGCGGAGCGGTTCGGGGCGACCGATTGGGGAAAAATCTTCGTCGTCGGTGCCGCAACGATGGGCACGTTTCTTGACACGTTTGCGGTCGTGCTGAACAACCACGTGATCGCGGCCGTCTGTGCAGCCGTCGCCATTTACGCCGCCGTGCGCATCCTGGCCGATGGGGAGCGGCGCCTAAGATACTTCGCGCTCGCCGGTTTCGCTGCCACGTTTACTGCCAGCGACGAACTGCCGGCTTTGACGCTGCTCGCGTTCCTTGGATTTTGGTTGTTGTGGCGCGTTCCACGGCGGACGCTGCTCGCCTTCGTGCCCGCGGCCGCGGTCGTCGCCGCCGCGTTCTTTGCCACCAACTGGATTGCCCATGCAAGTCTGTTGCCGCCCTACATGCATCGAAGCAGCACGAATGCGAGCGATAATTGGTACGATTACACCTACACGGTCAATGGACGACAGGTGCAAAGTTACTGGCAGAATCGCCAGGGTATTGATCGAGGCGAACCCAGCAAGTTGACCTACGCACTAAACGTACTCGTCGGCCACCACGGCATTTTTTCTTTGACGCCCGTCTGGCTGCTGAGCATTGCGGGCGCCTGGTTCTGGCTCCGCTCGCCCGATCCCATACGACGCGAATTGGCGGCCGGTTTCGCCCTCGTGACCCTGATTTGTTTGGTGTTTTACATCGGATTACGGCCATTAGAAGACCGTAACTATGGCGGCATGACCAGCGGGTTTCGCTGGATGTTCTGGTGCGCGCCCCTGTGGATCGTTTTGATGATTCCGGCTGCCGATCGCCTGGCTCGCTCCTTCGCAGGCCAGGCGCTGGCCGCTGTTTTGCTTTCCTTCTCCGTTCTATCCGCGAGTTACCCAACGTGGGATCCCTGGGTCCACCCCTGGATATACAATTGGATGGTGTGGTGCGGTGGGCCCGGTTTCTAAGCACGGAGCACCGAGTGAGAAGCGTGCAGTATGAATCGCTCCTCCCTCCTCCATCACTCCTCCTTATGCGATGTCCTATTTGTAATCGTGAATTCGAACGAGAGTCGTCGACGGCGATGCCGTTCTGCAGCGAGCGTTGCCGCACCATCGATTTGGGGCGTTGGCTGGGCGAAAACTATCAACTGCCGGTTGTGACCCATCCCGAGGCCGATGAGGTTCCCGATCAGCCTCCGGGGCCACGAGGCAACGGCGCCGTCGACGCAGCTGACTAGAAATGGTTCAAAACCATACCGGCAGTAGCTTGATTCGCAAGAATTCAGCGAAACTCGAAGCCTTGCAACTTCCGCTACAAGGCTTTGAAATGCCCGTTCTGGGGCTAATTCCCAAAATACCTGTCCAATAGCCGGTGAGCTACGCTCACCGGACTTCGCTACGCATCGCCGTCCGACCTTATTCGACGGTCACGAAAAAGAGTAAATTGCTCTAGCCCATTGCGGTTTAGCTCGCACCGCCCGAGGCTTAGCATAGATCTCCCGCGGTGCCGCACGGCTGCCCATAAGGTTTCATCGACTCTGCCAATTTACATCACCGTGCCTGCCCCGCGACTCGTGCTGGCATCTGGCGACTCCTCGTTTATAATCGACGACTCTGGTTGAGTACCGACAAAGCCTAGCCCCATTTCAGAGTTCCCATGGCTGATTCCCATACAAAGGTCCGCGACGTCGCCTGGTTGGAGTTGTTTCCTTGGCTATCGCTGTTGCGGTCGGTTCGCATCGCGCTCATGGCTCGCATCCTGGTGCTGGGCGCGCTGGGTTTGATCGCAACGACCGCGGGCTGGTTGCTGCTGGTGGATATATTTCAACACAGCACCGACCCCGTGATCGCCGGCTGGCGTCAGAACACGAGCCTCGAAATCTGGAGAAACGCAGTTCGCATGCAGGGCGATTCGATTTGGGTCAATACAGCCGCTCACAGCGCATCTGAAGTCTTGCAATCGGCCCATGAGTGGCTCCTGCGCGCGCCCGTCATGATCTGGACTTACATGACGCGTCCGTTCGTCGCGATGTTCGATTCCCACCTGACGCCGACCGGGTTCATTTTCCTGCTGTTCTGCGGCGCGTGGGAGCTGCTGGTGTGGGGTCTATTCGGCGGCGCGATTACGCGCATTGCCGCTCTTAAATTCACACGCGATGAAGCGCCGGGGATCGTCGCGGCGTTGAAGCATGCGATCTCTAAATGGCCGTCGTATAGCTTGCCGCCGCTTGTGGCCTTGGCTGGAGCCAGCGTATTCGCCATTCAGCTTTTGATTCTGGGGCTGATTATGCGCATCGATGTGTTCGCGTTCCTGGCTGCAATCATTTGGCCGTTTGTGATTTTGCTCGGTTTGATGATGGCCATCCTGCTGATCGGCGCCGTCGTCGGTTGGCCGCTGATGTGGGCCACCGTGAGTGTCGAAGGCACCGATGCATTCGATGCACTGAGCCGCAGCTATGCATATACCTATCACCGGCCGTGGCGACTGCTGTGGTACGTGCTGTTTGCCCTGTTCCTGGCCATCGTCAGCATGTTCGTCGTCAAGGTGTTTGCCTCCTCAGCGATAGCGCTCGGCAATTGGTCGGTGGATTGGGGTTTGGACAATGAGACGATGCGGACCGTCGTCGCTCCCCTGCCGCCACCAAATCTCGCCCCGAGACTCGACGTGACGACCGCGCCCAGCGCGGATGGCAACGTTGAAGCCCCGCCGGCGAACGCAGCGAACCCCCCGGAACTTGGAGGAACACTCTCGGCCACCAAGTCGATCATCGGTTTTTGGAAAGCGGTTGTCGCGGTACTCGTGGCCGGCTATCAAGCCGGGTTTCTCTGGGTCGCGGCTGTCGGAATCTATCTCCTGCTGCGGCGCGATATCGACGGGGTGCAAACCAGTGAGGTCTTTGTCGACCAGGCCGACGAGTTCGGAATGCCGCCGCTCGCCGCAGACGCCGCAACCGGCGTGCCAGAAGTTGCGCCGCCAGAGCCCGCGCTGCCCGGCGACGGCAGCCCAATACCCTGACAACCGCCTTCTCTCTCCGGGAGTGGCCTCAGGGGTAAAAGTGCCTTGATACCCCCTCTCCCACCGGGAGAGGGCCGAGGTGAGGGTGCCTGCAACTCGCGTCTCCACGCGAGCATCGGGGTGAGGGTGCCTTGTAATCCGATTTGTTTTCGAGTCGCTCTATCCGCCCAGAATTGAATCAAGCTGTGCGAAAAATTGGCCGCGACTAACGACCCGATCGCATCCGGCGCGCCGCGCGTCTGCCAGCCGCGCTTCGTGAACATGCGGTCCGAACGCGACCGTTTGTGGCGCCGAGGCGGTATTGTTGCTCAATTCCCTTATCAGCGAGGCGATGTCAAGTAACGGCGACGATAGATCGATGAGCACCGCGTCGCACGTCGTGTCCCGACAATAGTCCAATACTTGCGCTGCAGTGGTCGCGCTCCGTACGGCCCTACCCGCGCGAACGGCCGCGCCTTCCACTCGCGACAGGACCGCAAGATCACTCGACAGAAGCACGACCGACATGTAAGTGGGCCAGGCTTTTAGCCTGACAAGTATCGGAGGCGTGGCAGGCACGCCTGATCTACGAATTACACCAAATTGAAAAACGCGTACCCAATAGCCGGTGAACTACGCTCACCGGATTTCGAATCGCACCGCGGTCCAACCTTATTCGATCGTTACGAAAAAAAGTAATCTGCTCTAGCCGAATTTGCAG
>DASZZA010000536.1:0-3486 GCA_035545135.1 Lacipirellulaceae bacterium
ACTTCCCGCCCGGTCGATCGCAATCCGCTTCGGCACCTCCACACCAAGGCCCCCGAGCCCTGCGCCGCAATCGACCAGCACCTGAAACAACTCGGGGTGTCCGGTGATCCCGGCTCCGCGGCCAACGAGCTCGGTCCGTGAGCGTTCGTAGACGTCCACCCGCCAGCCGATTTTTTTAAGAAATGCCGCCGTGAATAAGCCGGACATCGACCCGCCGATCACAATTGCACCGCGTCCTGTTTGATGTGCTGGCGAACGCGACATGAGGCTCTCATTCCTTCTGGGCGGCTACTAGGCTGTGCCCCGAGCGGCAACATGTCCTGCGGGCCTCGTCAGGAGCGCGGTCACTGCCGCAACAAAACCGCAGCCGACGGTCACGCTTGTGGTCTCGATCATCGGAATCGGACTGCCGTCCGCAAGCAAGCCGTAAATCTGGGCGAAGCCGGCGCCAAAGACATTCTGGGCGAATACGCCGACACCGGCCGCAGTGCCGGCCAGCCGCGGGACGATCGCCATTGCACCCGCCTGAGCGAATGGCAGAGAAAGGCCCTGTGCCAGCGTCATGAACGTCCCGGGGACAAACAGCACGATCGGCGTAACGTATCCAGACAAGAGCAAGGTCGATTGTATGGCGGCGGCGGCCCCCGCGATCGAGGCGGCGACCAACAGCATACGCTCGAGCGAAACGCGACTACTGATCCGACCGGAGATAACCGACCCGGTTATGAACCCGGCGGGCACCAGACAGAAATAAAGACCGTACTCTGTCGCGGGTCGATGCAGCGTGTCTTTCATCAGCACTGCCGTCGCTGTCGCGAGCACCATGAAAGTGCCGGTGCTACACGCGGTTTGGGCAATCAGGGCACAAAACCTGGGCTTTGAAAGCAGTTCGAAGAACGACGAAGCCATGGAGTGGCCGAATTGGCTGGGCGCAGTCCCGGCGCGCGTATCCGGCACAACCGCGTAAGCACCCACCAGCATGGCGCATCCAGCGACGCTCGAAAACCCGAAGACTCCGCGCCAACCGAGCTGGTCGATAAGGATGCCGCCGATCCCCGGTGCGACCAGCCCACCGATGGCGAAGAACGTCGTCAGATACGCGATGGACTTCACCAGGAGCTGCGGCCCGTAGGCGTCTTTTGCGATCGCCCGGGCTAGCGTGATGCCGCACCCCGCGCCGATGGACTGGATCACGCGCCCGATCATCAGGATCGTGAACGAGCCGGCAAACGTGGAGATGATACTTCCGGCCACAAACATGGCCAGACCGACGAGTAGCACCGGCCGTCTACCGTGCCGATCTGCCAGGCTACCGTACCAGAGTGTCGAAACGGCCATCGCCAGCACCCCGGCCGTGAAAGCGAGCTGGGCTTCCGCTGTGCCAAGATGAAATTCTGTCTTCAGAACGGGAATGAGCGGGAAGAACAGAAGGACGGCAAATGGCCCCAGCAGCGAAAGGGACGCTAAAATCGCCGGGAGCAATTGGGTCACGATGGAAACTTTCTCCCGTCCCTAGGCAGGTGAAATCCGCGCTCGGAGAGGTTCTCCACCTTTGAGAGCACCAACTCCTCCGCTCAGGGCCCTCGAACGTGTGCGGCGCTTGGCTTCATCTCCCTGCGTCAGAATTTCTTGGCGGCACGCAAGCAGCGCCTTCGCAGTCAGCGCGCCGGTGCGGCCTTTGCCCAGTACTCGGGAGAGGCTTTGCTCGTCTCGAGCGCGGTTAGCGACTCGAAGCCAGGCGCCATCGAAGCGTCGGTCCCTGTGAGCACCTGATGATGATCAATATTGAGGAGCCGCAGCCAACTCTGTTGGCCGAGCGTCAGACCGATCATGCAGCCGATTTCCACCAGCTCCGGCTCGCTGAATTGCTTGTGCAGCCGTTCCCAGAACGCATCGTCTGTATTGAGGTGCCACACGATCGCTTCCGCGTAGGCCAGCACGGCCTTCTGCTTCTCGGTAAAGCGGCCCGAATTCTCGAAATTCAGCAAATCCAGGACGTGGTCTTCGATTAACGCGCCGCTGCGTGCAGCTTTCACCGACCGCTGATTGCCGCAGTATTCGCATTGCACGGAGCGCGATACGTAAAGGCGTGCCAATTCCTTGAGGCTGTGGTCCGCGATGCCGTTCCGAAACAGGTCATTCCAGCTTCGGGCGAAAAACCAGAATGCCGCCGGAACATGCGCACGCACAGCAGAGCTCTCAGGCCGCGGAGTGCCTTCCCGCTGGCAGCGCTCCATTTCCGTACGCATTTCTGCGTCCATTGCTGCAAGGGGTACGTAGCTGATCCGTTGTTTGGGCATAATGTGCCTTTCGCGCCTGATGCATCCCGACAGTCTATGCAGGCGCGGCGGCGGGTGGTATCGTGAACTAACGATGCAGGTATCGTAAAAGCCGATGGCCAAAAAGCCCGTAAACCGGCACGAACGCCTCGACCGCCGCATCACGCTACGGGATCTTCACATCCTTTCCTTCGTGGCGCGTAGCGGCAGCATGGCCAAAGCCGCTCTCCAACTGTCGACTTCGCAATCCGTTGTTTCCGTCGCGATCGCCAATCTCGAAGCGTCGCTGGGCGTTCGGCTACTTGAGCGCAGCGCCAAGGGTGTCGAGCCGACGATCTATGCGACGACGCTTCTCAAGCGCAGCCGCATTGCCTTCGACGAACTGCACCAGGCGCTCATGGATATCGAGAGGCTGGAGGATTCGGCGACCGGTGAAATACGCGTGGCCTGCTCCGAATTTCTTTCGGGTGGCTTCATCTCAGAAGTGATCAACGGATTTACCGAACGCTATCCGAAGATAGTTTGCCAGGTGACCGACGCCGACGCGACCTCGGTGGAATTCCACCAACTGCATGAGCGAACCGTCGATCTCATGGTTGCGCGAATTCCGGCAGCGTTTTCCAAGGGTGACTTGGCAGCAGAAGTCCTGTTTGACGATCCACACGTGGTCGTAACAGGTGCCGGTAACCCGCTAGCAAGGCGACGGAACGTGACCCTGGCGGATCTTACGACACAGAATTGGATTCTTCCTGCTTCGCTGGTCGTACGCGAAGTCCTTGAAGAGGCGTTCGGCACAAAAGGATTGGCCGTTCCCGACGGGCGAATCATCTCATCGTGCGTACTAATGCGCAATCACCTGCTAGCAACGGGACGGTTTGTGACGGTATTGCCTTCCTCGGTGCTGCAGTACAATGCATCTCAATGGGCCTTACGCGCCTTACCGATCGAGCTGCGGACCAAACCTCGTCCCATAGCGGCGATTCTGCTGAAGAATCGCAGCATTAGCCCCCCTGTCCAGCTTTTCCTCGAACATCTCCGGCAACGCGCGAGCGCTCACCGCCGCCGCGGACAATCGACGATGATCTAAAAGATGCGAATTCTCCCCATTACGCTCTCGGCCACCGAGTTGAGTGCCGCCTGATACAATTGAACAATATTTGTCCAAACGGTTGAAAAGAGCGACACTTGCTGCTCATATAGGCTCCGA
>DASZZA010000537.1:0-6145 GCA_035545135.1 Lacipirellulaceae bacterium
TGCGCTTAGTAAAGATCTTAAGCAGCGCGGCTTCAAATTCGTTGGCAGCACGATTGTCTATGCACACATGCAGGCGGTGGGAATGGTGAACGACCATCTGGTGACGTGCTTTCGGCACAAGGCCGTCGCCGGACTCAGGTAGCGGTGCAATTACGCCGTTCGACATAGTATGATCAGGGAGATCGCGGGAACGCGATCACATCGTCGATCGACGTTTGGTCGAGTGCGAGCATGGCCAATCGGTCGAAACCGAGGGCACATCCGGTACACGGAGGAATCCCATGATCCAGTGCGGCGAATAAAGTTTCCGGCAAAGGGACGGGTTGCCGGCGGTCGGCTACGCGGGCGGCGTTGACCTTTTCGAATCGGTCGCGCAACTCGGCCGCATCGGTCAGTTCATGGAAGCCGTTGGCAAGTTCGATACCGTGATAATAAAGCTCGAATCGTTCAGCGACGTGATATCCGGATTTCGTCGTCGTAATTCTTGCCAACGCAGCCTGCGACGCGGGATAGTGGTACAGAATTTCCGGCCGCTCGCACCCAAGTTGTGGCTCGACGCGAGTCGATAGCAGCAAATTGAGCCATTCATCGCGGTTGTCGCGTTGCATTCCAGTCGGTGCAGCGACGTTCGCGCTTTCGGCTATAGTGGCTAGTTCATCGACGGATGCCTTCCGCGGATCAATGTTCAACGCCCGCAGGAAGGCTTCGGTGTAGCTCGTGCGTGCGGCCGGCGGAGTCGCTAACAGCGTTTGACACAATTCATCGAGCAAGCCGATGCCGGCCATTATGTCGTCGCCGACGCGGTACCATTCGATGATGGTGAATTCCGGATTGTGAAGTTGGCCGCGCTCACCCGCGCGAAACGAACGCGTCACTTGGTAGATCGCGGTCGCGCCAGCGGCCAGCAATCGCTTCATGTGTAATTCCGGCGAAGCTTGGAGAAACTCACCGCTTGCCGTACGAATTGGTTCAATATGAAGCTCAGGAATGACCTCGCTGGCGAGTAGCGGCGTTTCAATTTCGAAGAAATCTCGTGCGTCGAAGAACGCACGCAGCTTCGGCAGGAGTTGGGCGCGCTTCTCGAGATTATTCAGCGATATTGCGGGCAAAAAAGAGGGTTGGCGGGATGGCATTTGCGTCGCACGCGGTCAGGACACGCGGCTGGCCGCGGGCTCGGCAATAAGTGATGGCGAAACTTCCTGGCCGGCGACGAGCGGCGGCATAGGGCAATCGAGCGTGTCGCAAATTGCCCTCAGAAGTTCGCACTCTTCTACGTTGGCTTCCGAATCGGCGCAGATACACGCGGCGCACGCATCGACAAGCCGCTCGCGTTGCTTCGGCGCGACTTGCGCCAAATCGCGCAGCGCTTGATCCAATTCGCTCAGCTTGCACGATTCTGATGACAGTAACTGTAATTTTGTTTCAGGGATTTGCTTTGCACCGGCCGCAAACGCCGACTCGTCACCGCGCTGACTGACTCTGGCAATTGCGGAAAGCAGCAGCGAGCATTGTCGTTCCAATTGCTGCAAGCCGTAGTATACGATTTGCGGCGAGCGCTCAGCCTCGAATTGAGGCCGCAAGTGGCGCAGCAAAATGTGGTGCAACGTCCATTCGAACAAGCTGATGCGCTGGTCGGCTTCCGCGAGCTGGAGGAAGCATTTGGAAAACTCGTTGTATTGCGACGGACTTAGTGCCCGCAGTGCGGGTAGAGCCATGTCCATAAGCGGCAGCGCGGCCCGCACATCAAGTTGGTTGACAGGCTTTACAAGCTGCAAGGTCAATTCGAAGACATTTGCGTCAGCCGCCTTCTGAAGCGCGGCGAGTTGGGCAGCCCGGACATCGGCGTTGTCGTCGAGTAAGAGTGCGAAAACGAGCGCCCGGGCCCCGTAGGGCTCATGGGCGGCGTCCAGGAGGGGCTGTGGAATTGCCGCCAAAAGTTGCTGGACGTATTTCCGATGGATGTCCGTCGGATTGGCAACCTGGCGCGCCGCGTGGTGGATGGTTCGCGCGGGAACCGGTTTGTCGTACGCGGCCGCTTCCGCAGCAGCAGGGAGCTCCATGAAGCCCTCGGTACCCTCTGCTTCGAGTCCAACAACGGCATCGGCTGGAAGTTGGGGCGGATAGGTGCCGTCCCATTGCGGATCGATGCGGTGAATACGCTCACTGAGCGGCGGGTGCGTCGCAAAAAGGCTGCTGACGCCTTCCGCGAAGTACATGTGACTCGCTTCCGCCGCACGCGGACTTTGGAGTTTTGAGCCAAAAATGGCCGATCCGATACGTTTCAGTGCTCCGGCGATACCATCTGGATTGCGTGTGAACTGCACGGCCGATGCGTCGGCGAGAAATTCGCGTTGCCTGGAAACAGCCGCCTTGATTAGGTTGCCGAACAGCGAGCCGAGGAAGCCTAGCACCATGAAAGTCAGGCCAATCACGAGCAAAAACGGGACCCCATTGTCGCGATTCGACCGGCTGCTTCGCCCGCCGCCATACGCGACCATGCGTAACACCTCGCGGCCTAATAGCCCCATGATCAGGATGCCATAGAGTACGCCCATCAGCCGCAGGTCGAGCCGCATGTCGCCGTTGAGGATGTGGCTGAACTCATGGGCGACGACGCCCTGAAGCTGGTCGCGCGTCAGCTGCTGGGCACAACCACGCGTGACGGCCACCACGGCGTCGCTGGGCGTGTGGCCGGCCGCAAAGGCGTTGATGCCGCCTTCGCGATTGAGAATGAATACGGCGGGCACCGGTACGCCCGAGGCCAGAGCCATTTCTTCTATCACATTCAACAGTCGCCGTTCCACGGGGTCGGTGGTGTTTGGATAGACTCGTACGCCACCCAATCGCTCGGCAACGACGGTTCCTCCGCCGGACAATTGTGCGATCTTAAACAGACTTCCACCACCAATGAGGCCCAGCGCCGCAACGCCGGCCCCGACCGGCACCTGCCAAGGAAATGGCTGGGGGGCAAAGCGCCCCTGCCGAACGCCGGTGTGCTGCTGCATAGCACCGACGGCAATAGCGGTGACGACCATCGTAGTGAGAACGATGCCGATTACCGCCAACACAAACATCACGACCAGCCGCCGCGTGTTGCGGTGCGCGTCGGCCTGACTTTGGAAGAAGTCCATTGCCATGGGACGAAGAAAACATAGGGACCAAAGACGACGAGATGGGGGGATTCGTCGCCCGCACGTTTCTCCATGCCACCCGATCTCACCCGTATGTCTTGATTCGGATCACGAATTAAGTGAATGACACCTTCGGGGCCTCGGCGATTTTGGCTGCATCTTCGAATTGCAGTAACTCGGCGTTCTGGCCGTGCCCGACGAGGCCTGCGATCACGACTGGAGGGAAGGTTTGTTTGTAGGTATTGTAGGCCATGACGGCATCGTTATACGCCTGGCGCGAGAATGCCACCTTGTTTTCGGTGGACGTAATTTCCTCGCTAAGCTGGAGCATGTTTTGATTGGCCTTCAAATCGGGGTAGGCTTCAGCGACGGCGAACAAGCGACCTAGCGCGCCGGTCAACCCGCGTTCGGCGGAGGCGAGGGCTTGCATTGCGGCGGGGTCGCCCGGATTAGCAGCTGCCCGTTCCAGCCCTCCCGCGGCCAGGTTTCGGGCGGAAATCACTGCTTCCAATGTGCCGCGCTCGTGCGCCATATAACCTTTGGCCGTTTCGACCAAATTCGGGATGAGGTCGTAACGGCGCTTTAGCTGCACTTCGATTTGTGCAAAGGCGTTCTGGTAGCGATTTTTGAGCGTGACTAGCTGATTGTAGATGCCTGTACCCCAGAGCACGGCGATGAAGGCGCCACCGACCAACACTGCGAGCACGATTAGAGTAGTTGTTGCCATTACAAGCTCCCCGGAGAAGAGGCGGGTTTGAGTTCGAAGACAGTTTAAGGCCGAAACATGCTGGTAGTTCTACGCCGGAAGCACTGTGGGTCGCAAGCGGGCCGGCGTTGCAACTGCCAGTAATTCGTTGGCTTGTACGCCACCTTGCCTACAGGATGCAGATATCGTTACGTGCGGGGACGGTCCATCCACAAGTGGTTTCCCATGTTTGCAAGGCACGCTGCCCGCCCCCGTAGTCACTCTTCGGGGGCCTTGGATCGCTCGATGTATTCCCCAGTACGGGTATCGATGCGGAGGTAGTCGCCCGTATTGATGAAGGCCGGAGCCAGGATTTCAGCGCCCGTCTCCAGTTTGACCGGTTTTTGCACATTGGTCGCCGTGTTTCCGCGGGCGGCCGGTTCGGCGTACTCGACTTTGAGTATGACGTGGTTCGGCGGCGTCACGGTGATAGGATTGTTGTTGTACACCAAGAGCGTGCACTCCAGGCCGTCCTTCAAGAACATCCAGGCGTCGCCAACCTGGTCCGCCGTCAGCTCGTACTGCTCATAAGTACTGGAGTTCATGAACACAAAAGTATCCTGCTGGCGGTAGAGGAACTGCGCGGGAAACTCGACGACGTCGGCCGCCTCGAGCGTTTGGCCCGCGCGGTAGGTGCGATCCACGACGGTTCCGCGGACAAGATTTTTTAACTTGCATTCGTACAGCGCGTTGCCCTTACCCGGTTTGCGGAAATTCATTTCCACCATCAGATAGGGCACGCCGTCGATTTGCACCTTGAGGCCCTTGCGGAAATCGCTGGTGTTGTATGTGGTCACGGTTGGAATTCCTGAACGAAGATTGGTATGTTGCAGTTCGGTGAGTTTACTGAAAACAGCGATTTCGTTATCTGAAATCGGATGACTATTCTATCCATGCCGACACTGGCTGTCCGCCCCAGATTTGCTGCACCGCGATATGCTTCGTGGCAAGAGGCGATGAAGGATGCCGTGCGCGATGTGGATGAGCTATATCGACTGCTGGACTTCCCGGGCGAAATTGGAAAAGCGGCGAAGGAGGCGTCGCAACAGTTTCGGCTGTTTGCACCGCGCGGATTTGTAGCCCGCATGCGTCCTGGCGATCCGTTCGATCCATTGCTGCGACAGGTTTTGCCCGTTGGCGATGAAATCGCCGACGTACCCGGCTACTTCACCGACCCGGTGAGCGACAAGGCGGCTGAGCGGCAGCCGGGGCTCTTGCAAAAGTACCGTGGACGGGTGTTGCTTATCACATCGGGCAGTTGTGCGATTCACTGCCGCTATTGCTTTCGACGGCATTTTCCCTATCAGGACACGCCTCGCTCGTTGGTCTATTGGCGGCAGGCGATCGCAGAGATAGCGGCCGATACGACCGTACAGGAAGTTATTCTCAGCGGTGACGACCCGCTGACTCTTGTCGACGACATGCTCTTCGAATTCATCGCTTCACTAGCTGAAATCAGCCACTTGCGGCGACTGCGAATTCACACGCGGTTACCAATTGTCATACCCGAGCGAGTTACCGATAAACTGGTCGATGGGTTATCTGGCTGCCGACTGACGCCGATTGTTGTATTGCACGCGAACCATGAGAATGAGCTCGATGAGACGGTAGCAACTGCACTTGCCGTTCTGTCGGGCGCCGGCGTCGTGCTATTGAACCAGGCGGTGCTCCTCGCCGGTGTGAACGACTCAACCGAAGCGCAGGCGGCGCTCTGCGAACGTTTGCTCGACTTGCGTGTGATTCCGTACTATTTGCATCAGCTCGACCGGGTTGCGGGGGGTGCCCACTTCGAAGTGCCTGTCGCACTGGGTCGCCGAATCATTCACGAACTTCGCGATCGCTTGCCAGGTTACGCCGTGCCGCGGTACGTAGCCGAGGTGCCGGGAGCGGGAAGCAAGACGGTGCTCGAATGAGCCGAATTAGCATTTACGATATGCGGGCAATTGACCGGTTGCGGTCCGAGTTGAAATTCGAGCCGCGACGGCTACGCGCGCTACGGACCGCCTTGTTCAAAAAGTTTCGCGGTGTCGACGCGGCAATTGACGAGCTGCCGGCGGACGTTCGTGACACGTTTGCGCATCAGGTTGAATTTCATCCGCTCCGCTTGATAGAGGCGCGCGATTCGCAACTTGACGGTGCCACAAAGTTCGTGCTGCGGACGCAAGCGGGTTACTTTATCGAGTCGGTCGTTATGCGGACCGGCACCGGGCGAGTATCGCTGTGCGTCTCTTCGCAAGTCGGGTGCGCTGCGGCATGTGGGTTCTGTGCA
>DASZZA010000538.1:0-7186 GCA_035545135.1 Lacipirellulaceae bacterium
CGCACTGCGGCCAAAGCACCGATGAGGCCACTTACTTCGACGCTTTCCAAAGTGTGCGCCCGATCGAGCCGCCACCAGATGAATTGCAGTATCTCGTGAAAGTTCCTCGGCGGCCGCGGCGGCGCGGGCATACCGGCAGCCAGCGCCGAATACAGGTGCGTATGGCCGTTGACCAATCCGGGCATCAAGACAGCGCCGCTGCAGTCAACGATCTCATCGCCTTCTGCGGTGAGGACGTCGGATCCGACGCCGACGATCTTGCCGTCAGCCACACGCAAGTTGCCCGCTTGCACCGTCGGCGGATCGAGCTGAACGAGCAATGCGTCGCGAAAGAAAGTGGACATCAGGATATTGCCACAGAGGTCACAGAGAACACAGAAGAGGTGTTTCAAGACAACCCTTCATTTAATCAACGTTCCATGACTGCGGATATGGGTCGCGTTCGATCTACGAATTCGAAAGGATTTCGCCGTTGCCACAATTGTCTCGGTGGACTCTGTGACCTCTGTGGCAAATCCGCTGCGGCGATCAAACGAGATTCAGCACGCCGGTTCGCTCATTAAATGCGGCGATTTGCCTGTCCCATTCGTCCACCTGTGCGAAGGTTCGTTCCCAGAATTCCGGGTGCCACAACTCGCGCAGCTCGTCGGCCGTGCGTCCTTGCTGTTCGACCCAGGTGAAATATTTGAAGTTGTGCAGCGTTTTGCGATCGTGATAGGTCAGCTCGCGCAGGTGATCGGTGACAATGCCGTCGAGGTATCGGGCCTGATCGTACGCTGCCCGTTGGTCGGTGTATTGACCATGCTCGGCGGCGAGCTCGCTTAACCGGCTGGCATACAGATCGGCGGAATCGGTCAGGCAGGTGAAGACCACGTCGCGTCCGTCCATGTCGTAGTATTTTGCCGTCTTAATCGCCGCCACGAGGTTGCAAATCCCGGAAATCCCCAAGAGCTTGAGCTGCTGGATCAGCTTGTCGCCGATCGTGTGGTTGAGATGCGTCTGACCGGCCGGCTCGTTGAATAGGCGGAAAAGGGCCAGGCACTGCTCATCGTCAATGGCGGCCACCATATCGGTATTGCGGACGTTGTGAATCCAGGGTACGTGTTTATCGCCGATGCCTTCGATCCGATGTCCTCCGAAGCCAAGCTGGTACAGCGTGGGGCACTGCAGCGCCTCCGTGGCGACGACGCGCACTTGCGGGTGAACCGTCCGCAAATAGTCGCCAGCCGCGATTGTGCCGGCGCTGCCCGTCGCCGAAACGTAGCCGGCAAGCCGCAGGCGGTTAGCCCCCGGTGAATCGCGGGGGGCTAAACTCAGGAAGATTTCCTGAATCGTTTTCCCCGTTACGTGGTAATGCCAAACGGCGTTGCCAAACTCCTCGAACTGGTTGAAGATAACGCAATCGGGCCGCGTCCGGCGGATTTCCCAGCACTTGTCGTAAATCTCTTTGACGTTCGACTCGCACCCCGGCGTCGGAATCACTTCAGCGCCGATCTCCATCAGCCAGTTGAACCGCTCGCGGCTCATTTGTTCGGGCAAGATGGCGACAGCCGTACAGCCGACGAGGGCCGAGTCGAATGCGCCGCCACGGCAGAAGTTGCCCGTGCTGGGCCACACCGCCTTATGCTGCGTGGGATCGAATTGGCCGCTGACCAGTTTCGGGACGAGGCAGCCAAATGCGGCGCCGACTTTGTGTGCACCCGTCGGAAAGAACTTGCCCACCAGACCGATGACCCGCGCATCGACGCCCGTGAGCGACGAGGGGAACTCGATCCAGTTGCCGTTATTGAAAAGACCGCCTCGCTCGACCGGTTCGTTTTTCCAGGTGATGCGAAATAAGTTGACCGGTTCGACGTCCCATAGGCCGACGTGCTTCAGCCTCTGTTTGATTTTCTCCGGTACGCCGCTCGGGTCGCGCATCTGGGCGAACGTCGGCAATAAGATTTTGCGCTCGCGAAAGCGCTCGACGGTTCCGGAAAGAGTTTTCTCGTCAGCTTGCATCGCTGTTTCCAAACTTAATTGAAGTCATTTTTCACGCAGCGGCCGCAGAGAAAATCAATCTAACATCTCTGCGCTCACGGCGTCTCTGCGTGATATTTTTAATGCGTCTGCAACCGCCTCCACATTTGGCTCAATTGCAATCGGTTTGCCCGCGGCTCGGATGGCATTCTTCGTATCTTTCAATCCGCTGCCGGTAATCATCACGAGTACGCGATCGCTCGGGCCGATGGTTTTCGCATCGATTGCGGTCACGACGCCGGCCAATGCGGCGGCGGCCGCTGGCTCGCCGAACACGCCATGCCGGCCGGCCATCCGCATAGCGTCCAGGATAGCTTCGTCGGTCGCGGTTACCAGCACGCCCTCGGATTCACGGATCGCCCGCACTGCCTTCCGCCAATTTCGCGGCACGTGCACGTCGATACTGTCGGCAATCGTTTTGCCGCATCCCGGCGGCGACAGCTCGTTGTGTTCCATGGCGTACTTAAGCGGACTAACCTCCGCAGCTTGAGCGGCCAGCAGCCTCGGCAACCGTTCAATTACCCCAAGCTCGTGCATCTGAAGAAGTCCCTTCCAAATGCCGGCGATCGTGCAGCCATCGCCGACGCTCACCGCCACCCAATCGGGAGTCGCTCCCCACTCGCGACACTGCTCGGCGATTTCCAGGCCGGCCGTCTTTTTGCCTTCCACAAGCACCGGGTTGATTGCACAATTGCGATTGTACCAACCAAACTTCTGGCACGCTTTCGAGCACAGATCGTACGCCGCATCGTACGAAGACTTCACGGCAAATACTGTTGCCCCGAAGACCTGCAGCTGAGCCACTTTCGGCTCGGGCGCTGTCTCCGGTACGAAAATCATGGCCGGCAGACCGGCCAGCGCGGCATGGCCGGCCAGACTACTGGCCGCATTGCCAGTCGAAGCGCATGCGATCGTTTTCCCACTCACCTGAAGCGCATGTGCAACGCCCACCGAGCTGGCCCGATCTTTGAACGACGCGCTAGGATTGCGGCCTTCGTCTTTCAAGCCAATTTGCTGGACGCCCAAATGACGAGCCAGCCTCTCGGCATTGATAATCGGCGTAAATCCAACGTGCCAATCGTACCGCACGGCGCTCGGCTGCAACGGCAACAACTCCGCATAGCGCCAGTGATTGCGAGGCCGCCGGTCGAGCGGCTGGGCCTTCCAGGCTTCGCGAACTCGATCCAAGTTGTAACCGATATCGAGGATGCCATTGGCCGGCCCACAACTTGGGCACGTCATCCAGGTGGCTTCGGCCGTCTCCAGATTCACCCCGGGAAACGTAGCGCCGCAGTGGATGCAGGTCAGTTCAGTAATGAAGTTGCTCATAAGATTCGTCCCATTTCCGAATGTATCGCACAGCCAGCGCCGGAGCCAGCGCTACCGAAAACGGATATACTGACCAAGTCGTCGCGGGCCTAAATCGTTGCTAAGATGCGGAAGTGAGGATGCAGGAGGCGACACCTTCGAATCCATGCCCCCTGGATCCCGCATCCTCCATCCTTTTCAAATGGTTGATCTCTTCTGCACGCCGTTTGTCGATCTGATCCAGCGCATGCGGCTGGAATTTCGCAATCAACAGTCGATCTTCGACTTGCCGGTGCGAAAGTGGTACTTGCCTACCGCTGACGCCGCCGCGCCCGACTTGTCGGTCAGATTTCACGATCAAGTGGCTGGCAACGCGTCCGGGCCGGCCTCCGGACCACAAACACAAATGGCCCAAAACATCGTGCTTTCCTGGCTGGCCGGCGGTCGGATCATGGAACTCAAGACTGTGCAAGTGAACGACGAGCTCAAGATCTCGCGGCCATGCATCGATGCGGCGAATGTCGGCTACAACGTCGAGTGGTCCCAAGAGCTGCATGTGGCCGATTCGCTCGAGCAGTACGTCGCCGGTGCGATGCTCATCCACATGCTGCGGCACGCACCGTACGCATTTGGAAACCCGTTCGGCGACACCTCCATGGCGGGCACGAGTGGCGAATTAATCTACGATATGTCGATCGGCTACGACTTGGCCGGCATCCGGACTCCAAAAGTTGTCGACTTTATCCGCGGCATGATCAATGCGCGCGAAAGTGTCGAGCGACTGCGCGAACAAATTCCACGCTGGCTGGGCCGGCTACGTGATCTTGATTATCCATTCAAACTGAGCCGCAGCATCACGTTGTCTACCTTTCACGGCTGCCCGGCCGACGAGATTGAGCGAATCTGCGAATTCCTGCTCACGGAGCTGGACGTGAATGTAATCGTCAAGATGAACCCGCCCATGCTTGGCCGCGAACGGCTGGAACATTTGTTGTACGACTTGATGGGCTATCACGAGTTGCGCGTCAATCAAAAGGCATACACATCCGGCCTGCAATTCAACGAGTCGTTAGAAATATGCTCCCGGCTATCGCGATTGGCCGCATCGCGCAACTTGCACTTCGGAGCGAAATTCTCGAACACGTTGGAAGTAGAAAACCACCGCGACTTCTTTCAGCCAACCGAAAAGATCATGTATCTTTCCGGCGCTCCGCTGCACGTTATCACGCTCACACTGGCCAACGAGTTTCGCCAGGCGATGGGGGCCGACTTTCCGATCTCGTTTTCCGCTGGCGTCGACCGTAAAAACTTTTCCAATCTGGTGGCGTGCGGTCTCGTGCCAATCACTACGTGCACCGATCTACTGAAGACTGGCGGCTACGGCCGCCTGCCGCCGTACCTGCATGATCTGCGGATGCACATGGAACGAATCGGCGCGCGGACGATCGACGAATTCATCCTCGACTACCGCGGCCAACGCCCGGCGGCGAACAACGATCCGGTGCACGCCGGGTTTCTCAACATGCCGCTCATCGTTGCCGAAACGCAAGCCGATCCACGCTACCGGGCTGCTCAGAATCGTGCGGTTCCCAAGAAAATCGATTCACACCTCGTGACGTTCGATTGCATCACCTGCGACAAGTGCATCCCGGTTTGCCCGAACGATGCGAACTTTTCGTATCACACCGGCGACGTGCGACTGGCGTATCGCGACGTCGAAATTCGTCCGGACGGCAGCGTCGTTCCCGTCGGTGATGAAAAAGTGTTCGAGCTGCAAAAAGCCGATCAGATCGCGAACTTCGCCGATTATTGCAATCAGTGCGGCAACTGCGACACATTCTGCCCCGAGTACGACGGCCCCTACCTCAAGAAGCCGAACTTCTTCGGCAGTCGAAGCGCCTTTGAAGCCGGCGCACCTCATGACGGCTTTCTATTGCAACAATCGCCCGAAGGCACCATCCTGTTTGGCCGAATTACAGAGCGAATCTACCGATTGGTACAACTCACGAACGGCAATGGTTACCGATACCACGATGGCATCGCTTGCGTGTGCGTTTCTCCGGATGGCCGTATCGCGCTCGATACGAACGAATCGCTAGCTCGTGCGCCGCATGTGCTAGACGTCGGCCGCTTTCATGCCCTCGCGACGCTGCTGCGCGGCATCACCGATTCCACGCGCGTGCACGCCGTTAATACGCCGATGCTGGCGGATCGCCAATTGTAGAGCCAGCTTGATAGATAATGACTCAACCCCTTCCGGTAGTTGCAGTGAGCGCACGGCTCGCGACGGATCTCAGTGCGGCACACCAATTGCTGATATCGGAAGCCGTCCCATACGTGACTTATAACTGAGACGGATTCGCCGAAGGGGGAGAAATCGGGTGCTACGATGTTCGCGGCGCGAAATGAAATTGAATACTTGAGCACATTGGACGGCAAAGCGTTTCAAGATCCGATGGTGATTCGGGAAATGGCCCGCCGACTAGACGCTTTACGGCGTTTCGACCAGCACTTTTACGATGCCGGTTGGCGACCCGACCGCACGAGCTTACGATCGGCGAAAGCGAGAAAGCGCCGCAACGATGCGCACCGAACTCGGTAAGGTCAATAGCTTCGCACACTCATCGTCGCACATCTTCGCAGACGGTTAACCGCTCAGCGGGTCGCGGGCGCATTCTTTTGGTTTGACGGTGCGTCATTCGGTTCCGCGGGGTGTTGGTTCGCTTTGGATTCCAACTTGTTGCCCGCCTTCTGCAATAGTTCTCCGCCCTTTTGCATCGCGTGCTCCGTATCCTGCCGGATTTTACCGGACTCAAGATTGATGCTTGCTTGGTTGGGTCCCTTGCTGAACGAAATCCATCCGACGAGCGCAAGAAGCAGCACCACCGCGATGAGAATTAATATGGCACGCATAAAACACTCCTCGAATTTTTCGGAAGTTGCCTTAGAACCGATCCCAAAATGCCGCCGGAGAAGTGGACAGTCCCATTTTTGCTCCGCGGACTCAGCAAAAATTGGGACAGTCCCCCGGCATTTTGGGATAGGCGCTTAGTGAACAACTCTCAGTGATGTCTCGACTTCACTTCAACGAATTCAAGGGGGGAGCAATTGTCGTACCGTCGAACCCGGCAATTCCCGCGAAACGCGAGCAATTCGACCACATCGGCCCACCATCGACCGATCGACAGGGTGCGACGTTCTGTCCCTATTCGCAGTCGGAAAAATCGCCCATGCGCTAAATGCCGCGTCCAGGGGACTGGAAATTTCGGCACACCAGTTGCGATACAAGTGAACCGTTTGAGTACCAGTTAATCGAGCCGCCGGACGTAACAACGTGTTCGCCTGAGCGGCTGTATCGTGCGGACTTACCGCACCAGAATCAGTAAGGTTCAAGAGAAGGGAAGGTGCAACATGTTAGGCTGGGCACTCACGTTTCTGGTGATCGCTTTGATCGCTGCGGCTTTTGGCTTTGGTGGAGTGGCAGGCACGGCAAGCTATATCGCACAGGTATTGTTTTTCGTGTTCCTCGTCCTCTTCCTGATTAGCCTGATTGTGCCGCGGGTGCGGCCGCCGGCCGCATAAAGCGTCCGATGGCGAATGCTCCTTGGGGCATTCGATCCAGGCGATCACCTATGCAGGCTCGACAGCGAACTTAACTCTGTCGAGCCTGTCTTTTTGCGCTCGCACAGTTCATACGCGCTCGCACAAACAGGCGTCCCAACAAAAAAGGTGTCAGGAACCCATGTGCTCGTGGCGCAAGGCCGCCACAGCGACGGCAAATGGGTTCGTGACACCTTTCTTTCGCCCAAAGCAACGCCCGTCAATGAACATGCGTGCTGTACATGTGATGCGCGGCACC
>DASZZA010000539.1:0-2546 GCA_035545135.1 Lacipirellulaceae bacterium
GAACAGCGCTACCACTTGCCGCGGCGGATCGACTGCCAGACCGTCGGCAGGTATGTCAGGCTGTGCGTGACACCTCTCGGCCGAAATCGTCAGGCGGAGCCGGACCTACGCGAATTGTCTACCGCCTATTTCACGCCGACAGAGTGTGGTGTTACACTTCGGGTTGCAACTAATGAGAACTGCGCAGCTAATGGGAACTAACCCGACGCGTAAGCGACGCACTTCCTCATTTCGCATCGGTTTGTGGCTCTTTGACCGCGCAGCCCTCATTAAGCGCGTTTCCTTCCTGGCGAGCGGACAAGAATGTCGGCCCCACGTCGCATCATTGAGTACTGGCTTGGAATCGAAATGAAATTTGTATTTTCTCTGCTGATCTTCAGTTTGCCGATCGTATCCGCGAATGCGGATCCGTTTGCCACATCGCGCAGGCAGGAATTGCACGATACATTCGGCACGTACGACGGCGAGCCACGTTTGCCAAATGGCCACATCGATGCTCAGCGACTCGTTGCCGAGCTGACGGACCTTGGCGCGAACACGTACAACTTTCTCATCTGGCACGCCAAAACCGACTGGAACGACCTGCACGAGTTTCTGCCACTCGCGCGTAAATACCATATCCATGTGTGGGTAACGCTGGTGCCACCCACGGAATCGCCGCCGCGATACGGCGATACTTATTCCGAACCGTACCGTCTCGATTTCAAACGCTGGGCGGTCGAGATTGCCAGGCTCAGTTTGCGCGAGCCCAATCTGGTCGCCTGGAGCCTCGATGATTTCTCGGACAATGCGGCCGTCGCCCATACGTTTACGCCGGAACAATGGCACGATATCCTGTCGGCCGGCCGGGCGATCAATTCCGGGCTAGCCTTTGTCCCCTGTTGCTATTACCAGCATCTGACGCCGGAGTTCGCCAAACAATACCGCGGGCTCGTCGATGGGGTGCTATTTCCCTATATGCACGCGGCAAAGGGAATGAACCTGAAAGATACGGATACCGTAGGGCTGGAAGTCGGCCGGTTCAAAGAACTATTCGGTCGCGACATGCCGGTGATCCTGGATGTTTATGCCACGCGGCACAACTCGCTGAACGAAACGACGCCCGAATACGTCGAACGGACCATGCGTGCCGGTAAGCAGGCGGCTGACGGCGTGATGGTCTACACGCATCCCAATAAACAAGAATCGGCCGCCAGGTATGCGGTCATAAAGATGTTGTTTCACGAGTGGGGCAGCCGTTAGCACGCTTGGGGACCGCTACACAAGCCGTGTGTTGTAAGCCCGAACGGAGCCGGGTGCCACTATTCTCCTCCGCAGGTCCGGGACGCGAATTATTTGCACTCTGGGTGTCTGGCGGTTATCATGGCGTGGTCCGTTTCACAGACCAATAACTCAATAGGCGAATAGAGCTAACGTAGAGCCGCCACGAATCGATGCACTTGACCGCCTTCGGGTTGTCGTCGGTGCAAGATTCGTGGCGGCTTTTTTTATTGTCGGATGAGCAGCGGCGCAGCAGCTGATGAGAATTCTGTAGCCGGGTCTGTGACCCCGAAGGCGGCGTGGAGAGGCCGGCCTCGCACAGACAGCCACAGTCGCTCATTCAGAAGCAGTCGCCAGCGCAGATTGCATATTTCCATTACTGAAGCAACAGGAGTGACAACATTGACGCAAACGTCCAATCCTTTGGTTCAGCGCTTTTTCTTGGGAATCTTACAACGGAATCCCGAGGCGGCATCACGGATTAGCGGAGCACGAGCTCGGAGTTGGGTGGCGAGGGGGCCGATGGCTGCCATTGGGAGTTCAACAGCTCTGATTGTCGCGGCAAGCGTCGCGTTTCTTGCGGCGCGGCCCGCGGCGGCGCAGATTCCAGCGAGCCTCGACAAGGGCCATCGACTGCTTTTGGAGCAGGGACTGCAAATCCAGGCGATGGTCACTCCCTACCCCGTTCACTTCGACCTGGACCTCTGGGCGCAGTCGAACTTCACGGCCGTGCAGTGGCAATGGAATGCAAACCATCTCGAATTGATGGGATCGGCACCGGGTCTGCCCTGGGGCGAATGGGTGAACTTCGACTATTCGCAGCCGACGTCAGCGGAAATGCCGTATGCGCCGAATCTGGTTAGCCTGCAGTGTTATGACGAGCTGGACATGAGCAATCTGACGAGCCGGCAGCAACTGGCCAACTGGTTTGCGGCAGCCCGGCCCAACTTCCCCAATACGCTGCTGTTCACGAACTTCCAAGGCAATTCCGACAAGCTAAGCGATATCGCGGCGTTTATGTCGGAGTCGCAGCCGGACATGCTCATGTACGACAGCTATCCGGGCAGTCGTTTTTATCCGATTGTGGGCGGAAGCCTCAAGTATCTTTACGCAGACATGGAAAAGTTCCGAAAGCTCGGCTTGGCGGGGAACGATGGAACCGGAGCGCATCCGATTCCCGTGGGGCATTGGATTCAAAACTTCAGGAAATGCGTGGATAATAACGCGTGCGGCACGGACGATCACGATTTCTGGCCCCGATTCTTGTCGGAATCGGAGATGCGTGC
>DASZZA010000540.1:0-3312 GCA_035545135.1 Lacipirellulaceae bacterium
CGCAATGTGTGCCGACGACAGCGAATTAGCGAGCGATCGGAATGAATCGGCGTCGAGCAAATTGGCAGGGCTGCGTCCATCGCCGATGTACAGCAGCACGCGGCCGTTCGGCCGCTGCTTATCGAACCGCGCCGCGGCGGAGCGCAGCACGCGATCGATATCGGTTGCTCCGAGAGGCGACTCGTGACGCAGCTTTTCCATTGCGGCCGACAGATCCGCGCTTCCAGCAGCGAGAAACCTGTCCGTAATGGGGCGAGCTTCCAGGTCCGCTGCAAGTAATTGAACGCGATCTTGCGGATGTAGCTTGGCGATACACGTTTCTACGGCTGCCAACGCCTTCTCGCGGTAAACACCTGTCTGGCTTGCAGCCGTGTTAAATAGAACAATCACGTCGCGCGGCTCATCGTGCGTCGCCGCGGTCGATGGCGGCGACAGACTGAGCGCGTAGTAAGTATGTCCACTATCTCGAGAATACGTTCCCAGTTCTGCCGACGGCAACGTCGCGTTTGCCGCGTATGACGGCGCCGCCGCTACAACGATCGAAAGTGCAAGCGAGCCGACGACACGGAAAAAAATGCAATTCATGCCTCTTACCCACGAAACGATAGACATCTTGACGCTCCATAACTCGGCGATGAGGAGACGCGGCCTCGGTTCCAGATGATGGTGCGTTCTCCGCGCGCATATCGCCTCGAAACGGGCGATATCCCCGCTTATCCTCAGTTTATTCAGGCAACCGGCCAAACGCCAACGATTTTCGGACTTTTCACGTCGCTCAAGTATCCGTCTGGAAAGCTCTTACGACGGCGTAATTAAAGCGTCGACCCGGCCCGCTGTGAGGGAATGCGCCGGTTCCACGGTCCATTCTGGCCCGGCGTACCCGGGATTGGGCTCTGAGCCCCATCGGTGGGCCCCCAAAGCGTTTCGCCGGTCAAGGACGAAATTCTTCCCGGGCCTAAAATTCAGGGGCTGGGCCGATCGGCCCCGTATTTGCGAACGAATGAGATGGAGATATCGTATGGAAGAACTGTCGGGGTTGCAGCGCCTTCCGCCGGCCGAAGCCTTATTTCTTCGCCGCCGATCGGGTGGGACATCGGCGCCGCCGGCTCCGGGACATGCTTGGTGCGTAATAAGCGGTGACCTATGAAGAAACTAATCCTCTGTTGCGCGGTAAGTGCCGCGTTGGGCGGTGCCGTCGCTGCCTGGCTGGTTGATAATCGGGCCAACCTTATCTCGTCCACGGTGGCGCAAGAGGTGCGTGCGCCGGCCACTTTTCGGGCGCCAACCACCAACGCCTCGCTCGTGAATCAATCGCTGACGCCGGAAGAGCTAACGAACATTCACGTGTACGACAGAGATAACCGTGGCGTCGTCAATGTGCTTACTAAGATCGTAAGCCGCGACCGGTTTTTCATGCTTACCTCGGAAAGTGAGGGCGCGGGTTCTGGGTGCGTGTTGGACAAACAGGGTCACATTCTGACAAACTACCACGTCATTGAGGACGCCAACACGATTCAGGTCACTTTGCCGGGTGTCGAGAAGCCGTATGACGGCGAATTAGTCGGCGAAGATCCGGACAACGATATTGCCGTGTTGAAGATCGATGCCCCGCCGTCCGAACTGTATCCTATTCCCCTGGGCACGTCAGACAGCCTTCACGTTGGGCAGCGGGTTTACACACTTGGTAACCCCTTCGGTTTGGAAGGCACACTCACAACCGGGATTATTTCCAACCTCAATCGAACACTGCCGAGCCGCTCGGGGCGTGAAATGAAATCGATCATTCAGACCGATGCTGCCATGAATCCCGGCAATTCGGGCGGACCGCTGCTCGATACGAACGGGCGGATGATCGGCATGAACGTAGCCATCGCTACCAAGACGGGCCAAAACGCGGGACTTGGCTTTGCCATTCCGATCAATCGCATCCGACAGGTCGTCCCGCAACTGATCGAACATGGAAAGGTTACACGAGCCGATATTGGCATAGTGGCCGTCAAAGAAATGGATCACGGCCTTCAGATTGTTGAATTGAATAAGGGAGGTCCAGCGGAAAGAGCGGGCCTGCAAGGGTGGAAAACGGTCCGACGGCGCGTCACTCGTGGACCTCTCGTTTACGATATTGAGCGACAAGATCCCAGCGCGGCGGACGTTATCGTGGCGATCGACGGTCAGCCAGTGCAATCGGCCGCGTCGTTTGTCGACAAGATCGAGGAACACCAACCCGGGGAACGGGTCGTGCTTACGATTATCAGGCAAGGTCGTCAGATTCAGGTGCCGGTGACTTTGGGGGCCAGCTAAGTGCTGCCGCCGGGAAGAACGAGTGATCAAAATCTAGCGCAGAGCGCGCATTTTTTGCATACTTCCCATTTCAAGTTGCATTTCTGATTGGCACGCAATTACTTTTGCGCTGTTATTTTTTCGGTAGGTCGCCGGGCCGGTCGCGTGAAAACCGCACGATTTTGGCCACAAACAATGGCCGTGCGGCTGTTTCACAGTTACTAGACGGGTACCCCATCTCTTGCCCTTTCGTTAAATCCCGTGCTAGCTGCCCCCTTTGAACGTCGTCGGAGGTGGGTTAGCTTGTCTCAGTGCTTAACCATGTGCACGAACGCACACATGTGGTTAAACACACCTGCCGAATCGGACACCTACCCTATTAACGGACCACGACTTCACGTCCTCGCTGGCTATGCAAGCTTCGCCCGGCCAGGTGATCCGTTTCCAACGTTTGAGTGAAAGGTTCCCCTACGGTCGCATTGCAAGTCCGAGTCGGCACGGGTTTTTTTCACGTCGCGATGCGGTACGTCTGGGGACAACAGGAAGAAGGAGTTTATAGATGATCAGTTTTTTAGCGACTGCTACGATGGCTATCGGCCTGGTGGCAACGGCCCCGAAAGCACCTCATTGGGAAGCCAGCTATGGCAAGGCCCTCGAGGAAACGCGGGCCGGCCAGGACCCGCTTCTCGTGGTGCTCGACAAGCCTAACAGCAAAGACGCTCGCATCGCGCCAGCGCTGTTGAGCGAGACTAAGTCCGGCAGCGAGAATTCGAAGCTGCTGCGTCCGTACCGGTTGTGCCACGTCGACGTGACCACCGATTATGGGCAAAAGGTGGCCAAGGCGTTCCATGCCAAGAACTTCCCGCAAATCGCCATCATCGACAAAACGGGATCGATGGTGATCTACCGGAAGACGGGCCAGATCGATCAGGCTGAGTGGGCGAAAATTCTCACGAGCCACAAGTCCGGCGAGCGTCCGTCGACTGGATATTGTCCATATTGCCAGCGCTCGCAGCAGAATTAGCGAGCGTG
>DASZZA010000541.1:0-2190 GCA_035545135.1 Lacipirellulaceae bacterium
AAGGTTGTGACGCCAAATTCACCATTGTTGCCGCCAAGCACCGCGTCGCGCAGCGCGGCCATGACTTCCATCTTTAGATACGCATCGTCGCCATAAACCGCGCACACCGCGGCCGGCGAATACTTCTTGCGATTTGCCAGAAACTCGAGCGCGCCAAGGGCTCTTGATTTTGCGGTGGACTTGGGCATGGATAATCGAAACGGATGAGCTACGGATAGATACTCGCAGTCTAGCCGCTCGCCGCTCCTACCGCGAGTGACTCGATCACTGGTTGAGCCCGCACAGCTTGAGCTACACGGCACGAGCAGCGGAGGTTAAATTGGCTCCATCGGAGTGTTTTGGTTTGGGAGAAAGAGATCGATGGCCAAAAAGAAGACCTTGACAGCCGAATCGGGCGTCAGCGCGCCGCCGATCATTGGCCAGCTTGTCGAAAAGTTCACAGAGCATCGAGAGACTTACCGCCGCTCTGGCTACAACGAAACGCAGTTGCGGCAGGATTTTCTGGATCCGTTCTTTTTGGCGCTCGGCTGGGACGTATTCAACCAGCAGGGATTCGCGGAAGCTTACCGCGACGTGATTTTGGAACAGGGGCTCAAAGTCGAGCAATCGGTACGCGCTCCCGACTATTGCTTTCGCATTGGCGGCACGCCGAAGTTCTTTGTCGAGGCCAAGAAGCCGGCGGTGGATATCAAAAGCGAGGTGGGCCCGGCGTTTCAATTGCGGCGGTATGCTTGGACGGCGAAGCTGCCGCTGTCGATTCTGACCGATTTTGAAGAATTCGCGGTCTACGATTGCCGCATTAAGCCGGACAAGGACGACAACGCGGCGACGGCTCGCGTGATGTTCTTCAATTACACCGAGTACGTTGAACGGTGGGGCGAGGTTGCGGCGATATTCTCGCGCGAGGCGATCCTAAAGGGCGCATTCGACAAGTTCGCGGAGTCGAATAAGAAGAAGCGGGGCACGGCTCCGGTCGATGAGGCGTTTTTGCAAGAGATCGAGACGTGGCGCGAGTCGCTGGCCAAAAACCTCAGTTTGCGGAACGAGGCGATCGACGATCGGCAGCTTAACACAGCGGTCCAACTCATTATCGATCGCATCATTTTTCTTCGCATGTGCGAAGGGCGGGGTATCGAAGATTACGGACGACTGTATTCGCTATTGAATGGCGAGGCGGTCTACCGTCGGCTGGTGGAAATCTTTCATCGGGCCGACGAGAAGTACAACTCGGGGCTGTTCCATTTTCAGGATGAGCGTGGCCGGGAGCCGCCGGATGATTGGACGCCAGATTTGGCGGTCGATGACAAAGTGCTGAAGGATATTTTGCGCCGGCTTTACTATCCGGAGAGTCCGTACGAGTTTGCCGCGTTGCCGGCCGACATCTTGGGGCAGGTGTACGAGCAGTTTTTGGGGAAGGTGATTCGGCTCACGCCTGGGCACCGGGCGAAGATTGAGGAGAAGCCGGAAGTCCGCAAGGCGGGCGGTGTTTATTACACGCCGACGTACATCGTGAACTACATTGTCGAGAACACGGTGGGGAAGCTGGTTGAGGGGAAGACGCCGCACGAAGTGGGCGGGCTGACGGCGACATTCAAAGCGGCGAAGGGCGGGCGGCCGCTCACCGTGCTCGATCCGGCCTGCGGCAGTGGATCGTTTCTGATCGTGGCGTATCAGTATTTGCTGGACTGGTATTTGAAGCAGTACACGGAAGTGGATGCGCCCGAGAAGCACGCGCGTGGGGCGAATCCACGCATCTACCAGTCATCCACTGGCGATTGGCGGCTGACGACGGCAGAGCGGAAGCGGATATTGCTCGCGCACATTTATGGCGTGGACATCGACTACCAGGCGGTGGAAGTGACGAAGCTGTCGCTGCTTCTCAAGGCGTTGGAAGGCGAGACGAAGGAGTCGGTCGCGCGGATGTTGTTCCACAAGGAACGTGCGCTGCCGGACCTGTCCGACAACATCAAGTGCGGCAACACTATTGTTGAATCGGATTTCAATTCGGGCCGGCAGCATGATCTGTTTGATAACGACCAAGTGATGCGCATCAATGCATTTGACTGGGACAGTAAACACGGCTTTCCCGAGATTTTTAACGGTCGTGATAAAGGATTTGACGCCGTCATCGGTAATCCGCCGTGGGGTGGAGACATCGATGCCATTGGGCCATATCTCGGCGCTCACTAT
>DASZZA010000542.1:0-4429 GCA_035545135.1 Lacipirellulaceae bacterium
CAAATCGTTTCCGGTGGAGAGCGACGAGCACTATTATCAGGTGGCTCGGTACGTGGAGCGCAACGCGCTGCGGGCCGGTCTGGTGCGGCGGGCAGAAGATTGGCGGTGGTCGAGCTTGTGGCGGCGTCTGCACCGCTCGGCGGACGAGGCCCAGTTCCTCAGCGACTGGCCGCTGCCCCGGCCTCGCTCCTGGACGAAGTACGTGAACCAGCCGCAGACGGAAGCCGAACTGGCCGCCATCCGTCGCAGCGTCTTGCGCGGCCAACCGTATGGCGGCGATCGCTGGGCACGGACCACCGCCCAGCGGCTCGGCTTGGAATCCACCTTCCGCCCCCGCGGCCGACCGCGACGCGACTCGCTCCTCTAAATTAGACCTGTCCCGTTTAATCGCCCCCCGGCACGGTCCTGAATGCATCCGTAGTGGTCACAAATCTCAGTTCCGGACCACCGATGATTAATGCTGTTCAGCAGTCTTGCGGTTGTACTAAACCAAACTGGGTGGTGTCGAAGCAGGTTAACGACCGTACGGACCCGAGGCGAGCGATCTCGCCACGACCGGACCAGCGAGGCGCACCCGTCCCCAAGCGCTCGACCTCGAATCTAACGAGGGAACATCTACCTGTGCCCGCGAACGAAAATGCTCAAGCGCGGGTTGCCGTCGCTCCTTTGAATACCGCGACGATCACCATAACGATCGCGCCGCCGACACCGCCACTGGCGATCTGAGTAAGGACGGTTCCTAAATCTAAACCGCCAGCTTGTGCGAAACCGAATACCTGTAGAATCGCGCCGCCAATACCCCCACCGACTAAACCGGCAATCGTATTGCCGACGGTCCCAAGACTCTTGTCCTGCATAGCCGCCCCGGCGAGATTACCACCCACAGCACCACTTATTAACTTGATGATCCAACCGATTACAGCAGCGTTCATAGCAGCGTTCCTTATTACTGAAAAGTCGGAATAGAAATAAACCCACGTGCCTTGCGCTATCGGTCGTCGCCCGATTCGCCTCCGCGTAGCTCGACAAAAACGTGCGAATATGCACATTTCGCGCGCTTAAGTGACACACACGCGTGGCCAAAAACAGTTACTAGGCCGACAAACGCGAGTTGCAAATGTATTTTTGCAACTACAGTGCCAAAGCCATGCAGGTTAAGTTGTGAACGGGTTGGATATGCATTGAAAAATGTTCTCGAGAACTTCCTCGCGTGACAGGAACATAAATAGCTTCGATAATTGCGCGCAATGTCACGGCTCACCCGGATTTAGAAGAGGGATATGGAGATGCCGGCCAAAGTCCTACTTACGGGAGCAAGCGGTTACGTCGGGGGCCGTTTATTGCGCCTCTTATCTGAGCGCTCGATTTCCGTTCGTTGCCTCGCTCGGCATCCCGAGTTTCTGTCCGGCCGCATCACAAGCACCGTCGAGGTTGTACAGGGAGATGTCCTGGATCGCGGCTCGCTCTCGGCCGCGATGGCTGGTATCGCAACGGCGTACTACTTTGTTCATTCGATGGGATCGACCGACGACTTCGAGCAGAGGGATCGGCGAGCCGCACAAAACTTTGCCGAGGCCGCGCGTGAGGCTGGAGTCGAACGCATCATTTATCTCGGTGGGTTGGGCGACGAGGAGGACCAGCTTTCGCCGCATCTCCGCAGCCGCCACGAAGTTGGTCAGGTCCTCCGTTCAACGGGCGTGCAAGTGATTGAGTTCCGAGCTTCGATTGTGCTTGGTTCGGGCAGCTTGTCATTCGAAATGATTCGCGCCCTTGTCGAGAAGCTGCCCATCATGATCACACCACGGTGGGTTGCAGTTCCGGCGCAACCGATCGCAATCGAGGACCTGCTCAAATACCTTATTGCCGCGCTTCAACTGAGCGGGAGCGATTCGCGGGTCTACGAAATCGGCGGCGCGGACCAAGTGTCGTATGGTGAACTGATGCGCGAGTACGCGCGACAACGCAGGCTGCGTCGGCTACTCATTAGGGTGCCGGTGTTGACGCCCCGGTTGTCAAGTTTGTGGCTTGGTCTGGTCACTCCGCTTTACGCTCGAATTGGCCGAAAACTGATTGACAGCATCCGACATCCGACTCTCGTCCGTGACCAGTCCGCAATGGCAGACTTCGATATTCGTCCTGTTGGGTACCGGGAGGCGATTGCCGCAGCATTGCGTAACGAGGACCGGGAAATTGCGGAGACCCGCTGGTCGGACGCAGTCTCCTCCAGCCGCGCGACGCCCACGTGGGCCGGTGTACGATTTGGCAATCGCTTGATCGACACGCATCTCGAGGTGAGTCCCGAATCACCGGAGCACGCCTTTGAGCCGATTCGGCAAATCGGAGGCGAGCGGGGATGGTATTACGCCGATCGTTTGTGGAAGCTTCGCGGATTGCTCGACCTACTGATCGGCGGAATCGGGCTTCGCCGTGGTCGTCGCCATCCGAATCAAATCCGCGTCGGCGACACCATCGATTGCTGGCGAGTTGAAGCCTATGAGCCAGACCGTCGTTTGCGGTTGTTTGCCGAGATGCGTTTGCCTGGCCGGGCTTGGCTCGAATTCGAAGTTGAGCCGACGGCGAGCGGATCGCAAATTCGTCAGACGGCGATGTTCGATCCGGTCGGCCTTGCGGGACCCACGTATTGGTATCTTATTTATCCGTTGCATCAAATCGTGTTCGCCGGCATGTTACGCGGCATCGTCCGAGCCGGTCGCGAATTGGAAGACACCACCTCTGAGCCCTGGCGACCATCGCGTGCGCGGCAGGCCGCGTGGCTTTTGCTCCTTGTCGCATTCTGTTTTGCCGCGGCCGGCGCAGGTCGGGCTGTAACTTCCGCCTCAGTCGGCGACTGGTATCAAACGCTCAAAAAACCGAGCTGGACACCGCCGGACTGGCTGTTCGGCCCGGTCTGGACCTCGCTGTATATGATGATGGCCGTTGCCGCATGGCTCGTGTGGCGGCGAGGCGGATGGTCACCATCGCGCGCGCCGCTATCCTTTTTCGCATTGCAGTTGGGATTAAACGTCGGTTGGTCAGCAATCTTTTTCGGATTTCGCAGTCCAGGCTTGGCATTCACCGAGATTCTCATCCTTTGCTTGGCGATTGCCGTGACAACCGTGAGTTTCTTAGGCCGATCACGCTTAGCGGCCCTACTATTTGTTCCTTATTTGGTCTGGACTACATTCGCCGCATTTTTAAACTTCGCGATTTGGCGAATGAATACATAATCGCGCTCTCGACACTAACGAGAACCTTTGGAAAGCTTCGAATTAAACCCGTGATTCCATGCAAGGACAGTGCCCACCGCGAAGCCCGCCTCGTGTCGTTCGATCGTGAAGCCTATCGCCAACGTAGCATCGTCGAATGCTTGATTGGCTGGCTCAAGGAATCGCGCCGTATCCGCTCACGTTTTGAAAAGAACCGCCCGAAACTTTGGCGGAATGCTTAAAATGGCTTTCATCCAACAATACTTGCGATACATCAGTTTAAACCGTTTTGAGACAAAGCCTAGTCTCGAAGGTTCCCCGACGAGACCTTAGCAGAGTTGGCACCGCAGCTGTCCCCTTCAGCGATTCGCAACAATCATTGCAGCTGGAGACTATCCGATCGCCGCCTCAATCTTGATTCCTTCAGCCATATTCTGCAGCTCGCCGTTTGGCGGCCATCGCGGCAGCATACTTCTCACCGTAGGACAGCACGTGACCGCTGCGACAGCATGAGCATCGACCACTACACATGCGTCCCGGGAGGTGGTGCCGTGCACCAATTCCTCCGAATGTTTGGTACGGACTGGTTGATCGATGATCGAACGTTTGACGGTTGTTGCATGACAACGGTACCGCTCGATGGCCGTGGTGACTTGATTACGCGCACAATTGGCGGGAACGACCTGCTATGGAGCCGGGACCGGTATCTCGGAGAGGGCATCCGCGGTTTCCAGCAGCGACACGCCGCGATCCTAGCCGAATTCGACGGGAAAGTCCCAACGCACTGCTTATCGTCGGCGACATTTATGAACCTGCCGCACAACTCACTCCCGGAGAACGCCGCGGGCTCGCCGCCGCGAATGCCGCTATTCAACAAAGTTGCCGCAAAGTGGAGGCAGCTGTTGCTCCCACTCACGACGCTTTTCAGGGGCGGTCAGATAGTTACTTCTGCCTGGCAATTGAGCCGACGTTGCTAGGGGCAATCGCCATTGCTAAGTTGTTCGAAGAAGCGCACCGGCGTATGTTTATCAGCCAAGCAATTAGTCCAAGTGCGACGGCAAATCTCCCGAAAACTCAACGGAAAACTCCCCTTCGTAGAACGAGGCCGAACTCTGTAATCGTTGCGAGCGCGTCAAAAATGGGTTATAGCTTGGGTGGCGCGGACCGACGAGAACTCTCCAGTCGTGGAATTTTGGCGGAAGATGATCCAGTGACAGGATAAG
>DASZZA010000543.1:0-2163 GCA_035545135.1 Lacipirellulaceae bacterium
CATTTTGTTCGCCTCAGGCTGCGTGCTCACGTTTTTTCTGTTGTTTGTCCTCCCCCAGTTCGCTTCTGTGTTGCGCGGATTCCAAACTAAGCTCGATCCGATCGTGGTGTTCTTTCTCGGGTTGTCCGATCTGGTGCGCTCGCATGGAACCGCCATTGCGGTCTGCGCTGTCATTCTTGTGATTTCGGGATGGCTCCTTGCCGCCCGTCCCGATGCGCAGCGGGCAGCATGGAACACCATGATGCACCTTCCCGTTTTGAAATCGCTCTTGATGTTTCACACGACGGGGCTATTTTGCCGCAACCTCGGACTCCTGCTCGGCAGCGGCCTAACATTGTCCGCGACGTTACGGATCCTCGTCGATCTGCTGGATCGCCGGGGTCGACCGGAAACTTGGACCCGAGTGGCCGATCACGTTCGGCACGGCGGCAAGCTTTCCGATGCGCTGGCCGATGCCAAGGCTCTTCCCGCTACAGCAGTGCGCATGTTAAGGTTGGGGGAAGAGACGGGACAGCTTGCCACCTTGAGCAGCCGCATCGCGGAGTTCTACGAGGCAAAGCTGCAGCGCAGCTTAGACAGAATAATTGGGATCGCGGGCCCAGCTGCCATTATCGGGATCAGCACCATCGTGGGCGGCCTGATCGTCTCCGTTATGACCTCGTTGCTCTCGGTAAGTCAGATCGTGGCATCGTAAAGGTGAGGGACATGGTTAATTTCCGGGCGCTCATATCGGGTCGGCTGCGTCTTCCTGGCGGCCGATCTGACGGTAGTGGCGAGGCTGGCTTCACTCTGGTTGAAATGCTTGTCGTCATTACAATCATCGCGATGATCATGGCGCTGGTCGCGCCTCGCGTGCTGAATTATCTGTCCGAATCCAAGGTTAAGGCGGCAAAGATTCAGATTGAAAGCATCGGCAGCGCTCTTGACCTTTTCTACCTCGACGAGGGCCATTATCCGCCGACATCGGAAGGACTTGCCGCGCTGGTGCAACGGCCGGACAACTCACCGACCTGGAACGGCCCATATCTGAAAGGCGGCGTCGTTCCGAACGATCCTTGGGGGCATCCTTATGTATATCGTTCCCCGGGCGAGCATGGCCCTTACGATATGATCTCTTACGGCCCCGCTGGACAGAATGGTGGAATGGAAAGCGCGAGTGCTATTACGAGTTGGGCCCACTGACGCTGGTAATGAGGCCGGCTTCACTTTGCTCGAAGTCGTCTGCGTCCTTGCCATCGTCGCACTTCTTGCGGCCATTGCGCTGCCTGAGATGCCGCGCGCGACCACCATGCCCGCGATCGAGGGATATGCCGTCCAGGCCGCGGCATTGCTTAACGCCGACCATGCCGCCGCAGAACGCCAGCACCGAGAAGTCGCAACATCGATCAACGTAAAGGCTCGGGTGCTTCAATCGGGATCCACCGGCCGGGTTTTGCAATTCCCTGAAGATGTCACGGTGCAAGTGATGCTCGCGACGCGTTGTAACGAGCGACTGGCCGGTCCGACCATTCGCTTCCTTCCCTCCGGCATGTCATGCGGCGGGGTCATCGATCTGACACGCGTCGGCGCCGGCTATGAAGTGCTGGTGAATTGGCTGACAGGAGTGGCCGAGGTTGTGCCAGTTAAGTAGGGCGAAAGCAGAGTCGGACGGCGGCTTCACCATGATCGAGTCGCTCGTCGCGCTGACGGTCATTGCCGTTTGTTTGACCGCGATCGGAACGCTCATAGCAAGCAATATTCGGGCGACGCAGACGGTCAGCGACCGGCTTTCCTTGGCGGAGACTGCGCGCGCCGTGCTGGCGGCACTGCCGGATCGCGACCAGCTCGGCTTTGGCAATTCCAGAGGCGAAATTGCCGGCATCCAATGGCGGGTCGATGTTTTGCCATTTGCCGCAAACTTCGTCGATCCAGCCGGAAAGACACCCTGGGTGCCGGAAGATGTGGTCATAAGGGTGGAATCGCCGACAGGGCAGATTTTTCGTCTGGACACTGTTCGTTTGCGGCGTAACCAGGACTTTCGATAATGAGCCGAGAGCAGGCGTATCAGGGGAGCGCGGGCTTTACCTTGCTCGAAGCGCTGGTAGCAACACTACTAATGACCTTTATCTTCGCCGCACTGGCCGCAGTGACTGCACAGTGGCTGCCGAACTGGAACCGCGGCTT
>DASZZA010000544.1:0-6118 GCA_035545135.1 Lacipirellulaceae bacterium
GGCACTGCGCAGCGCGATGGGCGAGAAGATAGGAATTCAGTCGATTGCCACGCGACTGACGCTCGGGGGAACACTCGACAAGCCGGTGTGCACATTGTGGTCGAACTTGGGCACCGCGGTTGCCGAATCTTTGGGGCATGCGATTCAGCGCGCAGATGAGGAACATACGCGGGAGCTTCTCGCTGAAGCTGGTCGGCGAGTCGACGAACGGCTGGCCGCGATCGACAGGCAGACGGCCGAGCAGCAACAGCGGTTTGCACGTAAGACGGCCGATCTGGCGGAACGCTTGAATGAACTGGCAGAGGTCGAAAAGCCGCTATATCGGATTTCGGCGGAGCACGGCGGGCGTCGATTGCCCAACGACTCTTTGTTCCGGTAAGTGGAAATCCGCGGTGCAGACAGTCCCGTCTGCCTCGGCCACCGTGCGGCAAGCAGCAGCGTCTGCCGGTCAATGTGATATAATCGCTCGATGCCCAAATTAGCTGTCATCTTCGATATGGATGGTGTGCTCGTCGACTCGTACCGCGCGCACTTCAAGAGCTGGTTACAGTTGTACACCGAACTTCACGTGACCTATACAGAATCGGCGTTCGCGGCGGATTTCGGGCGGACCAGTCGTGATATCCTGCGGCGCACATTGGGTGACGACCTCTCAGAGGAGCGCATCAGCGCGCTGGATGAGCGGAAGGAATCGCTCTATCGCGATGCGCTTCGGGCCGATTTTCCGACCATGGATGGGGCTGTTGCTCTGATCGATGCGCTCGCTGCCGATGGGTTTTTACTCGCAGTTGGATCGTCGGGACCGCCGGATAACTTGTCGTTGTGTTTGGAGAAACTCGGTCGTCGCACGGCTTTCGGCGCGGTCGTTACCGGGGCAGATGTGACGCGGGGAAAACCGGATCCACAGGTATTTCAGATTGCCGCCGAGCGGCTCGGAGCAGCCGTGTCGTCGTGCGCGGTTGTGGAAGATGCGGTCCACGGCATTGAGGCGGCGAACCGCGCCGGTATGGTAAGCATCGGCCTAACCGGAACGGCCGACCGCGAACGCTTGGCGGCTGCCGATCTAGTCGTGGAAAACCTTCGGGAGCTTAGTCCGGGTCGAGTTCGCGACCTGATTCATAGCCGGCAAACGTAGCCAAACCTTGCAAGTGGGCCGCAAGCATCGCCCAGTTTAAGCCGCTTAACTCGTCCTAAACCGTTGTTGCCGGTGTGGTTGCAATCTGCAGGACAGGGATGGGCGGAAACGTCCGCAGTCCGTAATCGACGCACCGGACGGACCCTCACATTTTCGTAAAGATTAGTTAGACCTGGCTGAAAGCATTCGATATACTTATCCCTCGTATGATTCTTTTCCCGATGAGTTTGGTGGCCTTGTAGGACTCCAAAGCAGTCGCGGAAGTTTGTTGGAGCCGACTTCCGATCTCTTCAGAGTTTATGAGCAGGTGAGTAGGTGAGTATGTCAGTAGGCGCGCTGTGGAATCCTACTTACCTACTCGCTTACTCGCCTGCGTAGCCTTGGAAGATATCATGGGGGCGGTCCAGGTGTTTTGGAGTTTCGCACGATGAAACTGTATGTTGGCAACCTTTCCTTTTCCACGACCGAGGAAACGTTGCAGGCCGAGTTCGGGGCCCATGGTCAGGTCGAAGAAGTTGCTGTGATCACGGACCGCGATACGGGCCGGCCGCGCGGCTTCGCCTTTGTCACGATGAACAATGACGGCGAGGCACGCTCGGCGATCGAAGCCTTGAATGGCACGGAGCTCGATGGTCGTACAATTACCGTCAACGAAGCGCGCCCGAAGACCAATGGCGGCGGCGGTGGCCGCGGTGGTCCGCGTGGCGGCGGCGGTGGCGGACGAGGGGGCGGCGGCGGCGGCAAGCGCTGGTAACTCGGCGCTCTCTCATCGCCGCCGAGCGAGGTTGCTTTGCGGCGCACAATTCGACTTTGGCCCGCTGAAGCGCTTGTGTTTCAGCGGGCCTTTATTATTTGCGCGCGGAAATCTCTCACCTGTGACAAGCGCAGCTAATCCGCAAGTGATGAGTGGTTCGCTGTCATGTGCTTGGATTTTACCGGTGCGCAACGGGCGATGCGGCAAACCCTTGCTTGCCCATTCATCGCACGTTAGGCTGCCAGTATGGATAAACAGCGACTATTGCGAACGATCGACGAGCTTCGCGCGGACGTGGCGCAAACGGCGCATGTCGACCCAGAAACATCCGCTTTGCTCGAAAACGCCATGCAAGATTTACAGCGAGCGCTTGAAAAGCGCGGGCCACAGCGTTCGACGAATATCGAACCTGCATCGAGCGGGTTGAAGGATGCCCTGTTACGATTCCAGGCGGAGCATCCGAAGTTAGCCGATTCGATTGGTAAAGTTGCCGACGCCTTGGCGGAAATGGGGTTCTAGAAGCCTTTTCTTCCGTTCCTTCATTTTCTCGATTATCTCAGTCATTCCGTCGAAATGCCTACGAATCTTGGTCATCGCGTGCTGCCGTGTCTGCTCGTAGCCGACATGCGCCGCTCGCTCGACTTCTATGTCGACGTGCTCGGCTTTACGCAAACCGGCTATTATCCAATCGAGAGCAATCCAGTCCGCACAGAAGTCCGCCGGGACGACGTGGCGATTGTTTTGCTTTCCGAGGCCGTACACTTAGAGGCCAATGAGCCCTCTTTCAGTGGCGCCCTGTGTATCTTCCCGGAGAGCATCGAACGGCTAGCGAATGAAATGCGTGGTAAGGTGCCATTCGCGTGGGGTCCGGAGGCGACCGACTACGGGATTCGGGAATTTGCGATTCGCGATCCGGACGGCTATACCCTTGTGTTTGCCGAACGAGCGTAACGACAAGGAGGAGACCGGCAGGGAACCGAATATGAAAATGCTCGTTGTTCCAATCCTGCTGATAACGCTTGGCGTCGGTTGGTTGTTGACGACGCTGGGAGTCGTTCCGCAAGTCGATTGGGTATGGACCCTGGGTGTCGCCCTCGTCGGAATACTGACGTTCGCGCTGGGCGGTTTCGACAAGGTGACGGTCGTTGTCGGCACGTTCTTTTTGTTTGCCAGTTTCCTCTCCATTCTTCGTCAAACGGGAAGGCTCAGCATTGATATCGAGATTCCGGTGCTGGTGATCGCCGCCGGAGTGTTGATGCTCATCGCGCAATTCCAATTCGTACCGGCACCACGATGGCTGCTCGAAGCGCGAGAGACCGCAGACCAAGAGCAAGTAAAGAGATAGTGCTAAGAGAACGCCCGCTTTGTTATGGTCGGGCCACGTTTGGCGATTGCGTCGCCAATCAGGGACCGTTGTTCCTCGGTTAGCTGCCATCCCATAGCACCGGCTGTTTCTGCAATTTGTTGCGGCCGCTTGGCGCCGCAAAGAGCCGACGTAATGCCGGGCTGGTTGAACGTCCAATTGACGACGAGCTGGGCAACACTATGGCCAGAAAGTGCGGCAATGTGGCGAAGCTTGTCGAGGAAGTCTTGATTCTTCTCCCATTCATCGCCCTGGTACATAGCGTACTTGCGGCGGCTGTCGCGCTGGTCGAGTTCGCGGTCGCGCGGTAATTTGCCGGCCAAGAGGCCCTTCATCAGCGGCCAATACACCATGACAGCGATGTTCCGCTCGCGACACCAGGGAATTGCCTGCTGTTCGATGTCTCGCTGCAACATGTTATACGGCAACTGCACGGCCGTGATCGGGCAGGAGGCCGCGAATGCTTCCATCTGCTCGATCGTGCAATTCGATGCGCCGACGGACAGGGTTTTACCCTGCTCCATCAATTGCCGCAGCGCGGCGGCCGAGTCGGCGATCGGCACTTTTTCGTCCGGTGCATGGAGATAGAGCAGTTCGACGCGATCGGTGCCCAGCCGGCGGAGCGATTCGTCGCACTCGGCCCGAATTCGCTCGGGCCGACCATCGGTGACCATTGTGCCGTTTTCGTAATGGATGCCGCACTTGGTCGCGATCACCATTTCATCGCGGCGACGTCCGAGAGCGCGGCGGATGAGGTTTTCGCTTTCGCCGTTCGGGCCGTAGACGTACGCCGTATCCAAATGGTTGATGCCAACGTCAAAGCATTTCTGGATCGTGGCAATGCTATCGGCGTCATTTGTGTCAAGCGTCGTGACGCCAGCTATTGGCCAGCAGCCGAGTGCAACGGGAGAAACGTGGATGCCAGTGGAGCCGAGCGGACGGCGTTCGGTGGTCGGATGGTTCATTGTGAGGAGCGGGCGATGTTCGAATGTCGTGACAGTCCTTGACGGTTGGCAGTGCCCACCCCTACTTGTTGTAATTGCCGGCGGGCGGGCGGACCGGCGCGTAAAGGCAACAATCGTCCGGGCACACGTCGTGGCTGGGACCAAGCGTGCCGAGCGCGAGCCGTTGGGGCGAATCGGTCAGTCGCTCTTCGATCAACTCGCGAATCATCCTGATGAATCGTGGGTGCGTGCCGACCGTGGCGGCGCGGACCATGTTGATGCCGAGGCGATCGCAAAGCTGCCGGAGTTCGGTATCCAAATCGTAAACGACTTCCATGTGGTCCGAGATGAAACCGATGGGTACGATCACGACGTCTCGGATGGGCGATTGTTGGTGGCGCGATTGGAGATAGTCGCCGACGTCGGGTTCAAGCCAGGGTTGCTGCGGGGGGCCGCTGCGGCTTTGGTAGACGAGCGACCAAGGCACCCTCACCCCGGCCCTCTCCCGGAGGGAGAGAGAGCTCGTAAGACCCTCGGCCACCAGGCGGCAGGCTTCGCGAAGTTGCTCCTCGTATCGGCAACTGGCAGCCATGGCCGTGGGAATGCTGTGCGCGGTGAAGATGAGTTCCGCGTTTTGTCGGCGTTCGGGTGGAATTTGTTCGATCGCAGAACGCGTGTTTTCAACCAGTGGTTCAATGAAACCAGGATGATTGAAGAACGCGCGCAGCTTCTCGACCTGCGGCGCCGAGGAACCAACTTCGGCTTGAGCTGCGGCGATGTTCTCGCGGTATTGGCGGCAGCTTGAATAGGAGCTGTATGCGCTCGTTACAAACGCCAGCGCCCGGCGAACTCCGTCAGCGGCCATCCGGCGCAGCGTATCGGCCAACAACGGGTGCCAATTGCGATTGCCCCAGTAGATCGGAAAGTGGAGCCCGTGCTCGGCTAATTCCTTTTCCAGGGCGGCGATCAGCGCGCGATTCTGATCATTGATCGGGCTGCGGCCGCCCATTTGGTAGTAATGTTCCACAACTTCGAGCATGCGCTGATGCGGCACGTTTCGACCACGCAGTACGTTTTCGAGAAATGGCCGAACGTCGTCTGGTCGATCCGGCCCGCCGAAAGAAACGATGAGCAATGCGTCGTATGGAGTGGGCATTCAAGATTTCGTGCGCCGGCTGGTCTTGCGAATAAGCTTGCGCTGTTCAGCACGAGTTAGCTCGTCGTCGAGGGGGCTGATTTTATATTTGATCGCGATTCGCGTTAGCACCGCGGCTTTGCTGATGCCTAACCGTTCCTTGGCCTGGAACTGATGGTTTTCCACCGTCCAGCGCGACATGTCGAGGATGGTCGCAATTTCATGGCTGGTGCAACCAAGACTCGTTAGCCGCACGATTTGACGCTGTCGTGGGCTGAGCGAGGCGACGCGAGCTTTCATGGAATCGGGCATAATGCTCCGGTCACGAGAGAAGCGCGAACGGCCCAGTTCCGGGTGAGGGCAAATCATTATTGCTGATCAATGCGCGAATTTCCAGTGGTGGGCTTGATTGGGTCAGAGTGATGCAAGTTCAGCCTAACTGGCCGCTGCGGCAGCAGCAGCAGCGGCGGCAGCCGCTTGCTCGATGACCGTTTGCGAGGTCTGGCCGCGGACGGACACGAGCGAGGTCGGCGCGCCGGCACCATAGCCTTTGAGCGGGTTGTGCCATTGAATGTTTCCGGTGAGGGGATCGAGACAGTAAATGTAACCGTTGGTGGAAACGATCAGCTTGTCGAAATCCAGCAGCAGCGTGACGTACCCGCCTTTCATCTGATTGTTCGACCACACGATTTCGCCCGTGTCGCGGTCGAGGGCTAATGCGTACCCGTTGAGCCCGACGAAGATAAGTTGGTCGATCGTCATAGTGAAAACTCCCGACTATGGTATG
>DASZZA010000545.1:0-3253 GCA_035545135.1 Lacipirellulaceae bacterium
AAAATCATCGCCGCGCACGGGGGACAAATCCGCGTGCAAAGCGAGGTCGGTCACGGCACGCAGATCACGATCGAATTGCCGGCGCCGGCGCGGTTGGTGGGCGAGTAAGACGTTTTGTGAAAGTCGTCCCCGGCAAATTCACTTGACCGGTCCTAGGCCCTGCTATAGAAGAAAAGGCGTCGGGTTAGAGTTCGATCTTCGCACGGTTCACCTTGATAAAGGTGAACAGGCTTTCTTCGATATTCTCTGGGCGCTGGAAGTACAGATTATCGCACTCGTTCAGCGTGTCCTGACGCTTTGCATTTTCTTCCCAACCGCCGTTTTCGATTTTAGTGTTCGGTGCTTTTTCGACAATCTTCACCGCTGTCTGCGCGATACTGGCAGTCGTGGGACAACCAATGCGCTCGAGGGCGCCGACGATGATTGGCCCAAAGTGGCCTGCATTAACGAAAAACTGCTTCCATCCGCCATTATTGACTTCGCGCTCCATTGCTTCGATAGCGAGGATGATGAACTCTTCGTCGGAAAGCTTTTCGTCGCCTTCACGGGCGGCTTTCTGATCGATGGCCTGTTCGAATGCCAGGACCAACGAGTCCGTGCGGTATTTGCCTTCGAGCGCGATGAGTTCATCGACGCTTTGGCCGCTGTATCCGTCGAGCCAACTGAGTTCAGGCATGACAGCACCCGAAGGTCGCTAACTTATGATTAGGTTGACCAGTAGCCCCAGTCACCGTTCTCCGCGCGCGAACATTCCCTCCCAATCCTGTGCGGCATGGACGATGTCCGAAATCTCAACGCCACCGGACCGCGGATAATAGAAGACCACATAGTTTCTCGCCGGTCGTCCTCATGTAAACAATCGCACGTTGGGGTGAAGATCATCTCGAATTGTACCGCTTTCAGGATTGTCCGCCAAGAATTCGAACGTGTGTCTTAACGCCGTAAGCACGCTGCGGGCGGCGGCTGGATTGCGCTCGCGAAGATGATTGGAGATTGTGTCCAAGTCCAATCGGGCACGTCGGGAGAGAGTATATCGACGGGCCGCCATTTCATTGCTGTTCTGCTCTGCATTCAGCCCTGGCGATCAACTGCTCAAACAATAGCCGCAAACCTTCATCATCGTACTCGAATGAATCGCCTTCATCGAGTTGACGACGACTTTCTGCAAGACGGTCCATCAATTCTCGCCGGCGCCGGAGCATGGTTACGCCGGCTTCAATCGCTTCTTCACGCGATCGAAAGGCGCCACGGGCGATTTGCTGCTGGATGAAAGATTCGGTAGCTGGTGATAGGTCGCTCGCCATAGGTGATCTCCAGGTTCGCTCAGTTTACCACATTGGCGAATTAACGCCAAAATCACTCATCCACTATACCATTCCCGCCGCCCCTTTCCGCGTTTGGCAGCCAATCGTATCATCGTTTCATGCCGCCGAAAGCGTCCACTACCGCCACCGCCGGGCCGCCGATTCAAGTGCTGGTCGTTGATAATGACCCGGCGCATGCCGAGGCGATGGCGGAGAGTTTGCGCATTGTTGGGTTCGCCTGCACGGTGGCAAGCAGCGGGCGAGAAGCGATTTCGCTGATGGAGTCGAGTACATTCGAGATCGTCGTCACCGATCTCAAGATGCCGGACCTCGGCGGTCTCGAAGTGCTGGCCAAGTGCAAGGAGTTGCAGCCGGATGCGGAAGTGATTCTCGTTACGGGCCACGGCACGATCGAGTCGGCGGTCGAGGCCATGCAGCGTGGGGCGTTCAACTATCTCCTCAAGCCGCTGGATTTGAAGCAGCTCCGCGCCGTGGTGGATAACGCGGCTCGCAGCCAGTATTTGCGCCGGGCGAATGCGGAGCTCCATCGCCGCCTCGATGAACGGTTTGGCTTCGAGGGGGTGATCGGCAATAGCCCGCAGATGCAGGACGTAGTCATGCGTCTGCAGCGAATCGCCCCGACGGACGCCACGGTGCTGATTCAGGGCGAAACCGGCACCGGCAAGGAGTTGGTGGCCAAGGCGATCCATCAGAATAGCCCCCGAAAGAAACGGCCGTTCGTGCCGCTGAATTGTGCGGCGCTCAGCGAGCACATTTTGGAGAGCGAGCTGTTTGGGCACGTCCGCGGGGCGTTCACGGATGCTTCGAGCGATCGACAGGGCAAGTTCGAGTACGCCGACGGCGGCACGTTGTTTCTGGATGAAGTCGGGGACATGCCGATTCCCACACAGATCAAACTACTGCGGGTGTTGGAAAGCGGGGAGATTACGCGCGTCGGTTCGAACGAGCCCGTGAAGGTGAATGTCCGCATCTTGTCGGCGACGAACCGCGACTTGGAAAAGGCAATCGCGGCCGGCACGTTTCGCGAAGATTTGTATCACCGCCTGAAAGTGGTGACGATCAATTTGCCGCGGCTGGCCGACCGGCGGGAGGATATTCCGCTACTCGTAGAGTATTTTGTCAAGGAGCACGCGAAGCGGCACCAGAAGACAATTCGCGGCATTTCGACCGCGGCTCGGCGGCGGATGCTGGCGTTCGATTGGCCTGGCAATGTGCGGCAGTTGCGCAATGTGATCGAAAGCATGGTGGTGGTGGATATCGACGAAGTGCTCGACCTCGACGACCTGCCCTCGGAGCTTGCACCCGCGGCCGACGAGGCGGCATCAGCGGCCGGCAGCGACGGCCTGCATCAACTCGTCGGCAAACCGATGTCCGAGATCGAAGCGCTCTTCATTGGCGAGACCCTCAAAGTCACCGGCGGCAATCGCGAGGAGGCGGCCAGTATGCTTGGCATCGGCGAGCGGACGTTGTATCGGAAGATTAAAGAGTACGGACTAACCTAGCGGAGCTTTCAGCAGCCGTCTGAGATGCAGCGATGAAGGATGAGGGATGAGGGATGAAAGATAAGGGATGCATGACGACGGCCGATTGACGGCAGCACTCATCTTTCATCTGCTATCGCTTATCCTCCATTCTTGCTCACGATAACGACAATTGCGTTCACGGATGGAAAAATGACGCGAATCCACCAACTCCCGCCGAGCGTCGTGAACAAGATCGCGGCCGGCGAAGTGATCGAGAGGCCGGCGAGCGTTGTGAAGGAGCTACTGGAGAACGCGGTGGATGCCGGCGCGACTCGGATTGACGTACGGCTGGAAAAAGGCGGCAGCGAAGTCATACGTATCGCGGACAACGGTTGCGGCATAGCGGCGGACGAGTTGCCGCTCGCGGTGGCCAGCCATGCAACGAGCAAAATCGGTTCGGCGGAC
>DASZZA010000546.1:0-4527 GCA_035545135.1 Lacipirellulaceae bacterium
CTTGCGCCGCAACATAATTCACAGCCTGCTGCGCTGCCCAGTCATCCGCGCCGGTATCTTGCTGCAGCCACCGAATTGCCTTCTCTTGCAGTGAACGGTCGGGAGAGATTTCCGGGTGATCGTCTTCACGGCACTGCTTCCAAATCTCCTCGCGCAGTTCAGCGAATTCAGCAGACAGTTCTGCCGTGCGACCCGGCGCTTCCCCCAACCAAAAGGGCACGGTCGCCGGAGCGCCGTGCGCATCGCGCACCGTTACTTCTCCGCCGCGCACGTGCAGAATCCTCCATGACGCGTTCCCAAGCTGGAACACGTCGCCCGACTGACTTTCGATGGCAAAATCCTCATTCAGCGTACCAACGAACGTCCGCTCTCCCTCCGTCACCACGCGATAATCGGCCATTTCCGGGATGGCCCCGCCGGACGTGATTGCGGCGATGCGGGCCGAACGCCGCGCTCGCAACCGATGATGGATGCGGTCCCGATGCAGGTACGCGCCGGCGCGGTTTCCTGGCGCGATTCCGTCGCTGACCATTTCGACGATCGCATCGAATTCTGACCGCGACAAGTCCCGATAGGGCCACGCCCTGCGGCACAGTGTGAACAGCTCGTCCTCTGGCCAATCGTCGCACGCGACGGTCGCTACCATCTGCTGCGCCAGGATATCGAGCGGCGCGACCGGCATTTCGATGCGGTCCAACCGCTGGCGCCGCACGGCGCGCACGAGTGCCATTGCTTCCAGCAGCTCATCACGCGTCAAAGCAAACAGCCGGCCTTTTGGCACGTGTCCGAGCGCGTGCCCCGCCCGCCCCACGCGTTGCAAGAAAGTTGAGATCGATCGTGGCGATCCAATTTGGCAAACCAGGTCGATATATCCAATATCGATGCCTAACTCCAATGAAGCGGTGGCGACGATCGCCTTTAACTGGCCCGACCTCAGCCTTTCTTCCGCCCGCAGCCGTGCCTCGCGCGACAGGCTGCCATGGTGGCTCGCCACGTGCCCATCGCCCAGCTGCTCTTCGAGAAAGTGCGCCACGCGCTCGGCCATCCGGCGAGTATTCACGAACACCAGCGTACTTCGATGTTCGCCAATCAATTGGCCAAGCCGGGCATAAATTTCCTGCCATGTTTCAACAGAACATACGGCCGACAATTCGGTTGGCGGCACTTCGATCGCGAGGTCTAACTCCCGCACGTGTCCGGTGTCGATAATCTGACACAGCGGCTTTCCGTGGTCACTGATATTTTCGCACCCAACAAGAAAGCGCGCGATTTCATCGATGGGCCGCTGCGTAGCCGACAGACCAACCCGCGTGGGCGGCGCCTGGCACAATTGGTCTAGCCGTGCGAGCGTAAGGGCCAAATGCGAGCCGCGCTTATCCCTCGCGAGGGCATGGATCTCATCCACGATTACTGTGCGCACGCTGCGCAGCATCTCGCGGCTCTTTGGACTGGTAAGGACCAGGTAGAGCGACTCGGGCGTGGTCACCAAAATATGCGGCGCCTGGCGAGCCATCTTCTGCCGTTCGCTCGGGGGCGTATCGCCCGTTCGCACCGCGACGCGGATCGGTTGGGGATCAAGCCCGGCAGCCAGCGCCGCTGCGCGTATCTCTTCGAGCGGCACCTGCAGATTGCGATGAATATCGTTGCTCAGCGCCTTGAGGGGCGAGACGTATACGACCTGCGTCGAATCCGGCAAGGAATGGCTCGCCGCCAGTCGAAAAAGGCGATCGATCGAAGCCAAGAATGCGGCTAACGTTTTGCCCGAGCCGGTCGGCGCAGCGACCAAGGTATGATCGCCTCGGACGATCGCGGGCCAGCTTCGCGCCTGCGCGTCGGTTGGCGACCCGAAACGCTCCGCGAACCACGCCGCAATAACGGGATGAAACAACGACGTCGGCATCCTCGCATTATATGCGCGCGGCATCTGGCCGACACCTCACCAGGGCTGGCGGTTTAGCTTACCCTTGCAAGACTTTCGTCTGCCCGGGCATAGGCACCGGATAGTGCCCATTTGCGTCCGGTAGCGCGGGCGGGGTGGCGCTGAAGTCGTACGCACTGGGCGACATCTCGATTCCTTTGTGCAGCGCGTCGTCCCACTTGATGATCTGGCCCGAGTACGACGCCATACGGCCCAGGATTGCGGTCATCGTCGACTGCGCGCCGTAGTCGCCTTCGTTGTACGTGCGACCATCGCGCAATGCGGCATACAAGTCGAGTTGCTCTTGGTGGTGGTTATCAAGCTTCGGGGTCGGCATCCTCCAAGTGCCGTCTTTATGCACCGACCGCCACCCCTTCGTACGCGCGCCAAATTGCGCCGTTTTGATAATCGGGCCGCCGCCGTCATCGATATCGAGCGTACCTTTTGTTCCATGGGCATGTTCGCGGACTTCACCGACGGTGCCGTCCTGTTGGCGGCATTGGCTATACATTTTTGTGCCGTCGTTGTACGTGTACTCGATGAAATGATGGTCGAAGATTTGTCCATATTCCTTGCCGGTACGAACCTGCCGTCCGCCCATCCCTTGCGCGGAAACGGGATGCTTGTCGCCGAGGAGCCAGTTGCCGACATCCAGATTGTGAATATGCTGCTCGACGATGTGGTCGCCGCTGAGCCAGGTAAAGTAGTACCAATTGTTGACCTGGTACTCCATTTCCGAAGGATCATGGCCATTCGCGCTGGCGAATTGGGCGCGAGGGCGCACCCACAATCCGCCGCCGTTCCAGTACACGCGGGTGAACAAGATGTCGCCGAGTGCGCCGTCCTGGACCTTTTTCATGGTTTCGATGTAACGCGGATCGTGGCGTCGTTGCAGCCCGATTGCAACCATGGTCCCCTTTTTCTTCGCCTCGTCGTTGGCCGTCATGAAGCGTCGAACGCCGGCCGCATCCGTGGCGATCGGCTTCTCGGCGAAGATGTGCTTGCCTGCCTTTACGCTGGCTTCGAAGTGAATGGGCCGGAAATGGGGCGGCGTAGCGAGGAGAATTACGTCGGCGCCACTGTTGATGGCATGTTGGTACGCATCGAGTCCGACGAACTGGCGCTCTCGCGGCACATTGATCGTAGCGTCCTTGAACAACGGATCACCGTCGCGTTTCCCCCGCTTCACCTGATCCTCGATCGAATGGAGCCCAGCCTGCAGGCAGGAATCAAACGCGTCGGCGAGTGCCCAAAGCGTGACTTTGCCTTTGGTGGCCAATGCTTGCGTTGCCGCACCGGTTCCACGGCCGCCGCAACCAACGAGCGCGATCTTGATCTCATCGCTGCCGCCAATATGTGCGGAGCGTGCGATATGCGCATTGGCGCCGAGCATCGCCCCGCCGACGATGGCGGACGTCGTTTTCAAAAACGTTCGCCGCGAGGAACCTTCGTGGTGGGCATGGTTGTTTTCAGGCATCACAGACTCCGCGTGTTGAGGGGAAGGAAGAATTGGTGGCTGGGGTTGAGCGTAAGCGAGTTCCCAGCGGCAGGCTTGAGTGTGTCCAATATAACCCATGCGTTCCGCAGAGCGAAGTATTTGGTTTATTTTTTGCGTTAGCCCGGTGCGCACGCCTACCTGAAATCCCGTGCTTTCACATCGAGCTGCCGCAGCTTGTCTGCCAGTGCTTCGAGCCGGCTTACGACGACGTGAATCACCGCTGAATAATTTCCCGGCGCCGTTTGAACGCATCCGTGTGCAATCCAGGCTGGGGCTCGCCGGGCAATGCGGTAGTATCGGTCCCAGGTGTGCTGATGGACGACAAGGTTCACCGTGCCCGTTTCGTCTTCGAGCGTGACGAACGTAATGCCCTTGGCGGTCCCTGGCCGCTGGCGCAAAAGCACGAGGCCGGCAACAATCACCGGCGCGTCGTTCTTTAATTCGACGAGCTGCCGCGCGGGCGTTATGCCCAACCGCTCGAGTTGCTCGCGATAAAACGAAATCGGATGCGCCCGCAGCGATAAGCCCGCCGTGCGGTAGTCGGCGACGACTTCTTCGAAAGGTTGCATCGTCGGCAGCGTAACCGGCAATATAGCCGAGCCATCTTGGCCGGGATCGTATTGTTGGTGAGATGCGCAAGCCCCCTCACCCCGGCCCTCTCCCAGAGGGAGGGGGAGAGTTTCAAACAGTGGCATCGCACGCTGCTTTTTTTCCTGCCCCAGCGCCTGCCAGAGCGCTTGTCGCCGGTTTTTCCCTAGCGAACCGAACGCATCGGCTTCGGCCAGCCGCTGCACAATCGGCCGTCCCAGCCTGGTGCGTCGTGCGAAATCATCGATCGACAAAAACGGCCCCGCCGTACGCGCCTGTTCGATCGTCCTGCCTACTGCTTCACCGATGCCGTTGAGCATGCGGAGACCGAGGCGGAGGAAGGAACGAGGAACGAGGAGCGAGGAGCGAGGAGCGGTCGTCGCTTCCGCCTTCCCGTTCCCCCCTTCCCTCTTCTTCTCGCGCCTCGCGCCTCGCGCCTCGCCACTCTCCAACGTGCAATCCCACCGACTCGAATTCACATCCACCGGCCGCACCTCGACGCCGTGGACGCGCGCATCGCGCA
>DASZZA010000547.1:0-3469 GCA_035545135.1 Lacipirellulaceae bacterium
GGCAATGTCGGCACCTTCGCGTGCAAATAAAACGGCGACCGCCCTGCCTATTCCGGAATCTCCGCCGGTAATCAGCGCCACCTTATCCTGGAGCTTTTGAGAGCCTTCGTAACGCGGCGCTTCGAACATCGGTTTGGGTTCGAGATCTTTTTCGCGTCCCGATTTCTTCTGGTGCTGCGGCGGAAATTTTTCCGGGTATTTGCGTTCGCCGACTTGCATCGGCGATTTCTTGGACGTCGTTTCGTGCTGGGCGTGTTTATCCAAAACATCGATGTCCGCCTGCACGCGCCGTCCCTCCGCCGCCGCCTTTGTGCTTGCACGTTTTGTTGTTTCGCGTGTCATGTTCGATCCAATAGTTTCAAGTTTAAACACGCGCGCTCGCGATCCGGTTTCAAAGCGGTTTCAGCGCGCCATCGAGCGTTTGCTAAACCGCAGATGAACCTCGCCGTTCCGTGAATTTCCGGGAACTCTCAGTGCAGGGAGACGTTGGATGGCCAGGCAAGGAAGCCTTGCCGCCAACGCGCATACCGCGCGTTCCGGCGGTGCAAAGGCTCGCTTTACTAGGAGAGGACCGACTATGAATTTGAAGGTAATTGTGGCCGCAACTGCGATGCCGGTCTTGGCAACCGTCGCGTACGCACAAACGGCGCCGACGACTCCCTCTACCACACCGTCGGCAACCGAAACGCCATCCACGACGGCGCCTTCGGCGACGACGGCCGGAACGGCTCCGGTTTGGTATTCACACCAGCAAGGTGAATGGCGTTCCACCCAACTGGTTGGTTCGAAAGTGAAGAACAATGCCGGCGACACCATCGGTGATATCAACGACATCATCCTGTCGAACGACGGATCGGCGGCCGCGGCCGTGATCGGCGTCGGTGGATTCCTCGGTATGGGTGAGCACCAGGTCGCCGTACAGTTCAAGTCGCTGAAGATCAGCCGCGACAGCAACGGCAACGACGTGGTCATGCTGGATACCACCAAAGATGCGCTGAAGAACGCACCGCAATGGACGTGGCAGAGCAGCTAACGCGTTTCCGAAATGCAGTGAGTCTGACGGCGGCTGCGCGACGGGCAACCAGAGGCGCGGCCGCTGCGGTCTTTTTTCCGAACGCAGATACGAGACATCAAGCAATGGAGTAAGCAATGCAGCCTGAAACGAGAATGCTCGAAACAAGCAAGGTTCCCGGCACGTCCGTCTACGGCCGCACGAACGAAGCCATCGGCGAAGTCGACGATCTGATTGTCGATACCGTAACCGGAAAAGTCCGCTATGCCATTCTGAGCTTCGGCGGCTTTCTTGGGCTGGGCAAAAGCAGCTACGTGATCCCCTGGACGTCCCTCAAATGGGATCCCGACCTCGACGGCTATGTGACAGGTGTCACCGAGGAGCAGCTGAAGATGTCCCCCGATCTCGACCCGCTATCGCTTCGCGATCGTGCGACCGAGGAACGGCTTCATTCGGCGTATGGCGCGCCGAGTTACTGGGACCTCGAAGCACGCCACAACTGACGTAGTTCTATCGCGTTAAAAAAGAGGCATCCGCAAATCGCTTTGCGGATGCCTCGTCATTTCAACGTTCGGTTCGGTCAAATTTTGGTCGGGCTGTCTCCGAAATGATCGGCTGTGGCGTTCTCCGGATCGAGCATCATCAAGGCTCTATTCACCTCATCGAGGAGCGGCGGCTCACCACCACCCATATTCTCATCCGTTGCTCGTTGCAGAGCGCGCGCATCCAGTTCCCAGCGCTTCAAGATCTCGATCTTCTGGTCTTTCGAAAGTCCCGGACAGGCGACGACCTCGAGCGGGAAATCGAACACGGATACTGGGCTTGTGATCGCATTCGACAACTCCTCCCTCGTCAAGGTCACTGATTCCGTCTTCATGGCAGTCGTCCTCGCGTACGATCCCTCGTTAATCGTCTTATGTGCGCCAACGTCGCAAACCAAATGCAGGTTCCGCACCACACAGGTTCCACGCAGAATTGAGGCGCGTCCAATTTCGCATTCCACGCCCGCGTTTCCGACGGAACCAACACCTGGCGGCATTTGTCGGGAACCAAGCGGAGAAAGCTCGGGTTTTCCTTCCCGGAGCGCTTCAACCAAGAGGAGATTTGAAATGAAGATTTGGAAAGCCGCTGCCGCAACAATCGCTCTTACGGCGATCGGCTCCGTCGGCGCGATGGCGCAAGAGACGTACGACAATTCCGACACCATGCAGAATCCGCCGGCAATGGCACCTTCGACAACGGAGCCATCCACAACCGCGCCTTCGAGCGAAGGCTCGAGTACAGGCGCGAGCGGTGCAAATTCGCCGGCCGGCATCCCAGCCGATCCGAATACGAACCAGAACGTTCAGCCGGGACCTTCAACGCAGACTCCGAACGACCCGGCCGCAGGCTCGAAGCCCGGCGCGCGTCTTCCGACCTCTCCGCCGGGAACGGGCAGCTCCAGCCCGTAAGCCTTAGGAGACTACGGATATGAGAAGGTTCCGAGTGACGACTCGGAACCTTCTCTATTTTCAAAAGATGCTCGACGGTATCAGTCGGCGCAGTCGCGATATCGGCGCCACCAATAGGGGCTGCCGGTCTGCACTGCACGGCGATATAGCCAACCGCAGTCCGAATATCCGTAATCATAGTCGTAGTAGTCGCCATAATAATACGGATAGCCGACGATGATCGGCCTGCGGTGATGTCCGTGGTGTCCATGATGATGACCACCATGTCCGTGGCCGTAGTAGTTCATCCCACGACCGCGCGAGGAGTATCCGTTGAACCCTCGCGACGCTCGGCCCGAGTTGAAACTCCGGCCGCTAAAGGTCGAAGGTCCGCCACGATAGGCATGGCCGCCGCCGAAGTGACCGCCGCCACCCCCACCAAAGTGTCCGCCACCGCCGCCTCCGAAATGGCCACCGCCGCCGAAACCGCCGCCGCCTCCGAAGTGCCCACCACCCCCGAAACCACCGCCACCTCCGAAACCACCGCCGCCCATGCTCCTCGCTTGAGCGTACGTCCCGCCCAACGCCAGGAGCAACGCCGCCCCCGACGCAAGAATGTATTTAATGTTCATTGAGGGCTCCTTGCTGTGTGTTGGCGCTGCATAGATAGCGCCTTAACCTGAGCTAACGGCGACGTCGTTGCGCCAGTTCCCGAACGGCCATTGACGCAAGCTTTCCCAGTCGCAGTTTGTGCAATTCAGTTTCGCACAAACTCTCTTCAATTTACTTCACGCACCAACGAGATATGCGCTTTTCGCTAATATGGTTTTTTCCCGCTGGCCTTTCAGGGGACGATTGTCATCACTTGCGGATGCCGGATTCGTGAAATCCTCATTCGACAGACAAACGTAAATTGGTGTATGATCCACTCGCTAATGCATAAGGCCCGCAATTCAGAGCCCTCCGTATCACCGAGAGGGTGGCCGTTGTTTGCAGTCGGCGCGTAAACAGCGATGCAGTAACGGCG
>DASZZA010000548.1:0-2761 GCA_035545135.1 Lacipirellulaceae bacterium
CTCAATGCTAGCGTACATTCCCGTATCGGTTTTGAACTATTTCAAGCGGTGGGGGAGTGGCACGTCTACGAGCACGAAGGTTACGAAGGATCGTTCCCATGATGCCGCCGGGCAGCGTCAGCACCACGACGATCAGCGTCAAACCATAGATGACGAGCCGCAAGTCGTTCGCCATCCTCAGGACTTCAGGAATCAACGTAATCGCTGCCGCACCAATGACGGGACCGAGCACCGTACCGGCACCACCGAGCGCAACCATCAATATTGTCTGGACGAGAGTGCCGAGGCCCGCGAGATTCGGCTCGATATATTGCAGAAGCACACCATAGAGGCCCCCGCCAAACGCCATAATCATACCAGAAATCACATACGCGCTGAATTGCAGACGCCGCACCGGGATGCCCATCGACGACGCTTTGTCGCGGTTCTCCCGGATCGCCCTCCAGCGCAGGCCAAGAGACGAACTCGCCATCATGACCGTCAGGATGATGACCACGGCGAGAGCCGCCAGCAGAACCCAATAGGTGGTGGCCGGCGTTTCCGTCAGCCTGGGATAACCTTTCAGACCCCGAACACCGTTCGTGATGTCGTCAAGATTGCGAATGAGCAGACGGATAACCTCCGCCGCCGCAATCGTCGCAAGACCGAAGAAGAAGCCGCGGAGGCGCGCGAAGACCAGAAAGATCACCGCGGCGACGATGCCGCCCCCGACGGCGGCGCTGAGGACCGCCAGGAGCATCGGCATGCCTTCGAGCAGCATGATGACCGTGACATAGGCGCCGGTCGCGACGATCCCGCCCACGGCCAGATTGAGCAGCCCGGCGTAGCCGTTCGTGATGTTGAGGCCACTCGCGATGATCGCCATGACCGCACAAAGGCTCAATATATAAAGGATATAATCTTCCGTGACGAAGAACGGAACGCACGCAAACAGGCCAAAGACCACGAGGCCGGCGGCAAACTTCGGATAGTCAATCCCAGGTCGGTTTACCATGGACCTGATGTCCTTTGAGATTTGAGCGCGTAACTGTTTCAACCATCGGCAAGGTTCCGTCTCAGTTGTTGGTGCGTGCCAGTGTACCCTGCCCGAGTCCCTGCGGACGCGTGACGATCACCAAGATAAAGACCAGCATCACCGCGAGCCGCTGCCATTTGGGGTCAAAGAACGCGCTTGCGACACTTTCCGTAATGCCCAGCAGGAGGCTACAGAAAAGGATGCCGGTGATGTTTCCGGGCCCGCTCATCACCACGAGCACGAACGACAGAATGAGGAAATTGCCGCCCGTTACATAGCTGACCGAGTAGATCGTGCCCCAGAGAACGCCGCCCAACCCAGCGAGGCCGCAGCCGACCGCAAAGGCCGCGAGCCTGACGTGATCTACCGGGATGCCGATAACGCGCGCGGCGTCCGGATTCTGTGCGGTGGCGAGCACCGCCTTTCCAAACCGTGTATGCGCCGCCACTATATGAAGGACGAAGAACGCCGCCGCCGCGACGCCGATCGTCACGATGCGGTCGACCGTAAGGACAATTCCACCGAACTCAATGACCCCGACGAAGGGATTGTTGAAGTAGTGAGGTTGCGAGCCCCACAGCAGAAGCGTCAGGTTCTCCAGAACGATCGACAGGCCGAGCGTGATGAACAGAGTCTCGACCTGTACCGCCTCGTGCTGTAGCAGCGGACGGATGAACACCCGTTCGGTGATTATGCCAAGAACGGCCGCAGCCAGCATGCCAATGACCAGTGCAGCCAGGTACGGCGCGCCCAAGGACGTTGCGATAAAGGCGACGATGGCCGCCACCATCAGGTTCTGCGTATGCGCAAAGTTGATCACGCCAAACAGGCCGAAAATGATGCCAAGGCCGGATGCGGCGAGGGCGTAAATCGCGCCAAGCGCTATCCCTGAAGCAACAGCCTGCCCGATCAACGATAACATTGGTCTCAATCCCCGGCGATGCAGGAGGCCAGCGCATGGTCATGCCATGCGCTGGCCCGATAACGAGGCTCTCAGTTCACCTTCGGCGCGAGGACGCGCTGCTTCTTCTTTGCATCGAACATCGTGATGGCGATGTCGAATTCGGCCTGACCGTTCTTATCGAACCGGTAGCTACCGTCGCCATAAACGAGGTTCTCGAACTTCGTATTGCGCAAAACCTCGCGTACCTTCTCCTTGTCGAGACTGCCGGCCTTTTCGAAAGCCTTGGCCGTGATCAGCACGACGTCATAGGCCGGCGGACCGTTGAACCCCGGAATGGAGCCATAGGTCGCGCGGTACTTCTTGACGTATTCCTGCACTTCCGCACGCGGGTTGGAGGGCACCCAAGGGGTCGCCGTCAGCATTCCGTCCATGATGTCCCAGCCGATTTTCTCGGCCACGTCTTCGGTCCAGGTCGACTCGCCGACGAGCTGTGTCTTGAAGCCGAGTTGCCGATAAGCACGAAGGAAGGCGACCTGCTCGTCGAGCTGTTGCGACGCCATGAAGATGAAGTCCGGCTTTAATTGCCGCGCTTGAGCAAGCAGCGAGGAAAATTCTTCGGTATGCTCGTCGAAGCTCACCGCCTTCTGGATCTCGATGCCCGCCTGCGCTGCGTATTTGCTGAAGGTCTTGCTCGACTCGTGCCCCCAGTCAGTGTTCACAGCAACGATAAAACCCTTTTTAAGATTCTTCGCAACGAGGTATTTCGCAAGGTCGCGGGCGCGCCAATGAAACTCTTCCTTGTTCTTGAAGAGCATGGGATCACCGGCCGGCCCGACGAATCC
>DASZZA010000549.1:0-7785 GCA_035545135.1 Lacipirellulaceae bacterium
GGGCAATTTCACGGTAACGCTGAATGTGCCCAAGCAGGCTATCGAAACAATCGCCGACAACAACAAGCTCACCGTGCCCATCTCCATCCGAGAGGAGAAGCTTCGCGTGCTGTTGGTCGAGTCGCTTCCCCGCTGGGAATACCGGTATCTGCGCAACGCATTATCGCGCGATCCGGGTGTTCAGCTTTCATGCCTGCTGTTTCATCCGGGGCTCGACAAGGTGGGGGGCGGCAACAAAGACTACATCAAAGAATTTCCCAGCTCGCTCGAGACGCTCGCAAAATACGACGTGGTCTTCCTGGGTGATGTCGGGCTCGACAACGAGCTTACTCTCGACGAATGCCGCATGCTCCGCGGGCTCGTGGAATTCCAGGCCAGCGGTCTGGTGTTCCTGCCGGGCGTCGAAGGCCGCGAATTCTCGCTCCTCGATACGCCCCTTAAGGACCTGTATCCCGTCGTGCTCGATAGCACTCAGCGCAGCGGTTGGGGTTCTCGCACGCCGAGTCACTTCCAGCTCACCGAACTTGGCGAACGGAGCCTGCTCACCAAGTTGGCCGATTCGCAGCAGGAAAACGCCGAAGTGTGGGATAACCTGCCCGGCTTCCAATGGTACGCGCCGGTTGTCCGAGCCAAAGCGGGCACCGAGGTGCTCTGCGTTCACGGTGAGATCAGCAACGACTATGGCCGCTTGCCGTTGTTGGTGACGCAAACCTTCGGCGCCGGCAAGGTGCTGTTTATGGGTACCGACGGCGCCTGGCGTTGGCGCAAGGGCGTCGAGGATAAGTACCACTATCGTTTCTGGGGGCAGGTTGTTCGCTGGATGGCCTACCAGCGCAACATGGCCAAGGGCGAAACGATGCGGCTTTATTATTCGCCCGACCAACCGCAATTGGGCAAGTCGGTCATGCTCAAGGCGAACGTCATGGAGCCGACCGGTGAGCCGCTATCGAAGGGGGATGTCGCTGCTCGCATCACAGCGCCGTCCGGCCGCGTGCAAACGATTCAATTCACATCTGTCAACGACGAGTGGGGCGCCTTCACCGGGCAATACGTGTCCGACGAACCTGGTCAGCATCGTGTAACACTTTCCTGTCGTCAAACGGGTGCAACGCTCGACGCGTCGTTCTTCGTCCAAGGCGCCGCCAATGAGCCGGTCGGCAAACCGGCGCGCCCCGAAGTGTTGGAGGAAATCGCACGCGTTTCGCGCGGCAAAGTAATTGCTTCACAAGATGTTTCAAAAATACTCAGTCAATTGCGGGATTTACCCGAACCGCCACCCATCGAACGTCGCCTGCAGATTTGGTGCCATCCAATTACGGCCGGCGTTTTGATTTCGATGTTCGGCGCGTTTTGGGTGGCTCGCAAAGCTGTCGGATTGATATAACATTCGTGGGTGGAGGATGCAGGATGCGGGATGCAGGGAAATTCTGAGATGATTTTCATCGCTTCCCACGGCCTCCCGCATCCTGAAACCTCTCAAGGAGGCCCAACATGAGCCAGGCACAATGGCACAATGAGTTGCGGATTCCGGGCGCTCTCGCGTTGCAAATGCGCGGCTTCCGCCGGCGCGTGTGGTCGATCAAACTGGTCGAGGCGATCTGCTTCGCAGCGCTCAGCATGCTTGTCGCCTTCTTGCTCGTGTTCGCGCTCGATCGGCTGTTCGACACGCCGGCGTGGCTGCGCTTGGCCATCGAACTGGCCGCAATCGCCGGATGCTGCGCCTTGCCTTGGTTCGTACATCGTTGGGTCTGGCGCTTCTACAGACTCGACCAACTTGCGCGCTTACTCAGCTACAAAATGCCGCGAATCGGCGACCAGCTTCTTGGTATCATTGAGCTTGCCGAGAATCGTTGGGAGCAGCACCGCTCGCGCGCCCTTTGTCAGGCCGCCATCGAACAAGTTTCGGACGACGCCCAACATTGCGATTTCCGCGCGGCCACGCCCGACTCGCGCCTCGGTTTATCACTTGCGTGCGCCGCCGCACTGCTGTTGATCGTTGCGCTGTTGGCCATATTAGTGCCCGCCGCCGCCGGAAACGCGTTTGCCCGACTTGCACGACCGTGGAGCGGCACCCCACGCTACACGTTTGCCGCGCTTGAGCCGTTGCCGAATGAGCTTGTCGTCGCGCACGGTGAGGCGTTCCCCATCTCCGCAAAGTTGACGCAAAGTTCGCTCTGGCACCCGTCGCACGCGACGGCCCGACTCGCCAGCCAGCAGCCAATTACAGCGGACCTCGCCCACGGCGGCTACCACTTCACCTTCCCCGCGCAAATCGAATCCGGCAATCTGCGCCTGCGTGTCGGCGACGCGACCTTCAACATCGACATTCAGCCCAAGCTCCGTCCGGAGCTGACCAAGATCACCGCGAAAGTGCGGCTGCCGGACTACCTCGGCCATCCCGGCATCGAGGAGTGCGACGTGCGCGGCGGAACGGTCGCGCTTGTAAAGGGCAGCCGCGTATCGTTCGCCCCAACCGTCAATCGACCGCTTCATTCGGCCCAAGCCAATGGCAACGCCTGCACTCCGATCGGTGAATCGTTCACTACGCCTGAGATATTGGTGAAGGACGCGCAGCAAATCGAACTTCAGTGGCAAGACAACTACCGCCTGTCCGCCAAGGAGCCGTTCAAGATTGCCATCGCCGCGCAGGATGATGAGCCGCCCCAACTGTCGTGCGAAGACCTGCCGCGCGGCCGCGTCGTGCTCGATACCTAGCAGCTTGTCTTTCATGTGCGGGCCCGCGACGACTTCGGCGTGAAAGATGTTGGCATGAGCTGGCGGGGTATTCCGAGCGATATGGTCGAGAAGCCGACCAAGGGCGAGACCATGCTGGCACTCGGCGGCCACGAAAAGTCCACGTTCGATGTGCAAGGCGCCTTCACCGCCAAATCGCTGGGCATCGAGCCGCAACCGATCGAGCTCCGCATCTTCGCGACCGATTATTTCCCCAACCGCAAGCGTGTTTACACGGCGCCGTACTTGCTCTACGTGCTTAACGCCGAGCAGCACGCGATCTGGATCACCGAGCAGCTCGCCAAATGGCACCGGCAGGCATTGGAGGTCCGCGACCGCGAGCTGCAGCTTTACGAAACCAATAAGCGCCTGCGGTCCATGTCGCCACAGGAGCTCGACCGACCGGAAACGCGCCGGCAGATCGAACGGCAGGCCGATGCGGAACAGACGAACGGCCGGCGGCTTGCGAATTTGACCGAAGTTGGCAAGGACCTGCTCAAGCAGGCGGCCCGCAATCCGGAAATCGGCGTCGACCACCTCGATCAATGGGCCGAGATGCTGAAGATTCTAATCGATATCTCGGCCAATCGTATGCCGTCCGTCGCCAATTTGTTGAAGGGCGCGGCCAAAGCGCCGCGCCTGGCGGCCAGCTCGCGGCCGGCCAATAGTTCACCGTCCGTCGGCCAAATGCGCAACGAAAGCGCCGCCAAAGCCGCTGCGAACGACTCGAAGCAGGCGGCCAACAACGATGCGGTGCCGCGCGTCGTTGATATGGAGTCGTCTCAAGAGCCGCAAAACAAGCTCGACGGCTCCAAAAAGAAAAACGGCAAGCCGTCGTCGCCCACCTTGCGATTGCCCGTGACCACACTCATTGGCAAAGCGCAGCCGACAAAGCCCACCGCCAATCAACCCGCTTCCAAGTCGCTCGACACGGCTGTCACCGAACAGCGCGACTTGCTGGCCGAATTCGAAAAAGTGGCGGACGAGCTGAATCAAGTACTCGCCAATATGGAAGGCAGCACGCTGGTGAAGCGACTCAAAGCCGCGTCCCGTCAGCAATACAAAATCGCTGGACGAATCACCGACCGCATCGGCGAAATGTTTGGCAATCCGGCTGAAACTCCGCCGACGAACGAAGACGCGGCGGACGCGAACCAACCTCCCAACGACGGCGGCCTGACGCCGTTCGGCCAGGAAGTCACGGCCAAAATTGAAGACGCCGAAAAGGACGATGTGCCGCAATCGATCGCCGCTGTGTACGCATCGCTGTCGCGTCAGGAGGAGGACAGCATCGAAAAGGTTTCCTATATCATGGACGACATGGCGGCCTACTTCGATCGCCGCCGTCTCGTGCGTTTCAAGGTCGTACTCGACGACATGCGCAAGCAGGATGTCCTCGGTGGCCTGCGCCAGCTTTCCACCGACATTTCGCGTCAGCAAGGCCTCTCGATCGCCCAGTGTGAATACTGGTCCGACACGATGGACCGCTGGGCGGAGAACCTTGTCGATCCAGCGTGCAACGGCGAGTGTTCCGGCTGCCGTTCGAAGGGTTCGTTGCCGCCCGCTATCGTGTTGGAGGTGCTGAAGATTCTCGAGGGTGAAATGAATCTGCGCGAGGAAACACGAGTCGCCGAGCAGGCCAAGGCGGCTGTCGACGCCAAGAAGCATGCGGCGGAAGGAAAGCGGCTTTCGGAATCGCAACACGGTTTACAAGACCGTGTCGTCAAGATCGTCGATCGCATTCGTCAACTGCCCGATGGCGACGCCGAATTTCCCAAAGAAATCGCCTTGCTCGGCCAGGTATCCGGCGTGATGAAAGACGCGACCAACATACTGGCCACTCCCGAAACTGGTCCGCCGGCCATCGCCGCGGAGACCGAGGCGATCGAGCTTTTGCTGAAGTCGAAGCGAATCAATCCCAACGGCGGAGGCGGCGGTGGATCGAACCCCGGCGGCGGTGGCACTGGCACAACGCAGGACTCTGCACTGGCTCTGTTGGGCGCGGGTCTCAACCAAAAAGAAGTTCGCGAGAGCCCCGGCACGCAACAATCCGTTGGTGAAACGGGTCCTGTCTGGCCCGAGGAGTATCGTGCCGGTTTGGATCAGTATTTCAGCCGGCTGGAAAACAGGTCGGAGTAAATCATCAGCCAAGGCGCATTGCATAGAACTCGATATTCGAGCTATTGAATTGCAGCATTGGAAGCGCGATATGAATAGTCCAGACTTTTTGGGAAGCAGTTTCAAAACCGCTCTGGGAGAGGGAGACAGTCCCCTTTTGCGCCGAAGACTCTGCAAAAGGGGACAGTCCCCGATCGGTTTTGAAACTGCTTGTAGCAACCAGATAGGTCGGATTCTGCTCGCCATTTTTATTTCGGCGAGCTTCGTCCTCTCGACGTCGGGTGTCGGCGCGCAAAACGTGTTGGTTGTTCAGCCGGTTCCCACTCCTGCTCCCGCAGCAATCGAAAACGGCGCAAGAAGGACCGCCGTACAGCGCAACGCGCTGGCCGTGTATCGGCTGCGGCAAATCGTGGTGTTGCCGACCGTTTTTCCAAACCCCTTGGCGTTCAACATACGTTTGGTCGTCATCGACAAGACAAGCGCCGTTTATCGCAAAGCACAGATGCTCGCAGCCACTCAAAGAATTCAAGCGCTCCGGGCTGCGGCTCTCGCACGCCAAGTCCGGCAAAACCCCGGCGCTCAAAACGCGCTCGAACAGCAGATGCGCCGAATGCTCGAGCCAGTCCTTAGGTCGGAGCTTTCCTTTGCGTGCCGCGCGGCGGGCGTCAGCGACAATGAGCGCCGGAGTCTGATCGTCGCAGGTAAAAAGTGGTTTGACACATTTGTGGTCGAGTTCATCAACAAGCAGGACCCCAACCAACGCCAAATGCTGCTGCAAGGCATGCAGGGCGTCTGGTTCGGCCCAAGACAACGAGGGGTCGAGAACCCGCGCGACGCGCTCACTGCCGGCGTGGCGAAGCTTGTCGCCGCGACATTGCCCAAAGAAAAGGTGGCCGCTTACGACGCCGAGTGCCGCAAACGCGAGGAGTTCGAGCGCCAAGTTTCGGCCGAAAACATAGTCGAGCGACTTGACGAAAAGGTAAAACTGTCGCCCGCACAGCGGAAAAAAATCGACAGAGCCCTCAACGAACACTGGGACAAAGATCAGGCACCGCAGCTCGAAGCTTTTGTGATCAGTACTTCAATCTGGCCCGGCGTACCGAACGAGTGGGTGCTTCCAGAATTAAGTTCCGCTCAGCGAACCGTGCTCCAGCGGATCAACACCACAACTGCAAGTCAGGTGTTTTTCGGTGGTGGAGTATTTGGGGGAATGATGGGCGTCAACGACGTCATCGACGACATCGATTTGGATGCAGACCAACCCGCGGACAATGCAAAGCCAAACGCACGGTAGTCAACGACCATGAATAATTTGGCACGAAAAAACTTGCTGGACGCTCTGGTCTGGGCGCTCGCCGTCTGCGCGGCCGTCTCTCTCGTTCCACCCGCCCGCGCCCAATTTGCTGTCATTCGTGGCCAGAATCGCTTTATGATGAGCGACCAACAGTTCAATCAATGGGTCTTCCGCAGCAACGGCCAAGGCGTGGACGAAGACTCCGAGGTTACGCTAATGATCGACGGCGTCGATCGCGCGTGCCACCTCACCGGCGAGCAAAAAGAAAAACTCCGCCTCGCCGCTCTCGGCGACTTTTCGCGATTCAAGCAAGAAGTCGACGAATTGCGCGACGAGTACGTCGGCAAACCCTACGATCAAAATGATATCAACAAAATTTGGCAGAAGATCCAGCCGTTTGCGAGTCGCTACCAGGCTGGCTTGTTGGGCGACTCATCGCTTTTCTCGAAGGTAGTTCACCAAATCCTCACGCCGGCGCAGCAAGCGGAGTACGAAGCAGCCGAGGCCCATCGTCGTCAAGCAGCGCACGCCGCCAAGGTGCGATTATTCGTTGCACTTCTTGAACGCAATTGCCCTCTGACATCCCACCAGCGCAACGCCTTAGTAAACTTGCTCATTAAGGAGACGAAGCCTGCCAAGCGGCACAGCGAATATGACTGGTACGTCGTCGTCGTTCAGACAGCAAAGATTCCCGACGAAGAGCTTAAACCGATTTTGGACCCAGCGCAAATGCGTTTCTTCAACAAGGTGTCTCAGCAGGGACGCGGCATGGAGATGTGGCTTAAACGAATGGACGTGCTGCCCGACCCCTAACGCGTCGTCGCAATGCCATTCTCGATAACTCAGCCACAAAGGACGCAGAGAATACCGAGGAAGGTGGAACGATTTTTCAATACGTCCAATTGAATGAATAGCACAGGGAGATTCTTAACAATTCATAATCTCTGGGCCCTCAGTTTCCTATATTCTAATTTGTTTTCGATATAAACAATCACGATGCGAATCTCACCGACAATCGACAAGCGACATATTCGCACCACGATGGTCGCTCTTCTCGCAGCCGTATTTGCTGGCGCCGCCATCGGCGCGCAAGCGCAGGTGATCCAAGAACATATCGGGGACGCGGTGCCCCGCGACGTCCGGGAAATGTACGATCGCGGCCTACAGTACCTTGTCAAAACCCAAACCGAAACAGGCGAATGGCGCGGCAACCAGCAGGGACCCGGCATCACGGGAATGGCGCTCATGGCATTTCTGGCATCCGGCGAGGATCCGAATTTCGGCCTGTACAGCGTCCAGGTCCGCAAAGCCGTGCGAAGTATCATTCGCGCACAAGACCCGAACACCGGCTACTTTCAAAACAGCATGTACCATCATGGTTTCGCGATGCTCGCATTGGCGGAATCATACGGCACGGTCGACGACCGAAATTTATGGACGGCTGCCGACAAAGGCAAAAGCCGCTCCATCGGACAGGCGCTGGAGTTGGCTGTCCGCGCCGCGATCACCTCGCAAAAGAAGAATTCGTTTGGCGGCTGGCGCTACTCACCCGATTCTAACGACGCCGATACGTCCGTCAGCGGCGCCGTGCTGGTCGGCCTCTTAGCAGCGCGGAACGCCGGCATCGAAGTGCCCGATGA
>DASZZA010000550.1:0-2781 GCA_035545135.1 Lacipirellulaceae bacterium
GCTACGGTCGGTCCGGCGCAGAAACTGGCTGGCACTTTCTCACCGGCAAGGAAGATCAAATCAAGCGGCTCACGCAATCCGTTGGTTTTCGTTATCGGTACGACCCCGTGCAGAATCAGTACATCCACGCCAGCGGCATTATGATTCTCACGCCCAAGGGCAAAATCTCGCGCTACTTTTACGATGTTCACTATCCCGGTCGCGATCTGCGGCTCGGATTGGTCGAAGCATCGAACAACAAAATCGGCTCACCCGTCGATCAAATCCTGCTCTACTGTTTCCATTACGACGCCACCGTCGGCCGCTACACCGCGAGCGTCATGAACATTGTTCGCATGTTAGGTGTGCTGAGCATCCTGGCAGTGTGCGCCTTCGTTTATTTTCTGCGGCGAAGTTTCTTGAAACACGTGAAGCCTCAAACTGTTGAAGCCCAACGAGACCACCTCGCTGCCGAAGAACCAGCTCTCGCGGGTATAAGCGCCAACGGATCACCTGGCAAAGACTAACCATGCTTGCAGAAGTTGCAATTTGGACAAACGCCGCTTCGACGACAGGTCATCGTGTCGACCTGCTGTTTTTTGTGCTGGCCGGCATCTGCGGCGGCGTGGGCCTGCTGGTGGCCGTTCTATTGATCTATTTTTGCGTGCGCTACCGGCGAAAGAGCGGCGACGTGGGAAATCCACCGGAGGTCTACCAATCGAAATTGCTCGAATGGTTTTGGACGCTCACGCCGCTGGGTATCTTTGCCGTCTTCTTCGCCTGGGGCGGCCAAGTTTATTACGACGCCTACAGCGCACCGGAAAACGCGACGCCCATCTATGTCGTCGCCAAGCAATGGATGTGGAAATTCCAGCATCCCGAAGGACAGCGCGAAATCGACACCCTGCACGTCCCGGTCGGAAAGCCGATTAAGCTGCTGCTGATCTCCGAAGACGTCATCCACAGCTTCTTCGTACCTGCCTTTCGCATCCATATGGATGTGCTTCCCGAACGTTACACCTCGGTCTGGTTCAAGGCGACGACTCCTGGCGAATATCACTTGTTCTGCTCCCAGTATTGCGGCACCAATCACGCCGGTATGGTCGGTCGTGTCATCGTAATGGGCGCTGCCGAGTACCAGCGCTGGCTAAACTCCAGCGCTGAAGGTTCGTTGGCATTGCGCGGCCGGCAAGTCTTCCTGCAGTATCGCTGCGTAAGCTGTCACAGCGCCGACTCAAACGCGCGAGCTCCGGTGTTGGAAAACCTGTTTGGTAAAGCCGTGCCGCTCACGAACGGCAGCATCGTCCGCGCCGACGACGCGTACATCCGCAATTCTATTCTCCACCCGAGTGCTCAAATCGTTGAAGGCTGGCGCGACATCATGCCGCCGTTCGAAGGCCAGATCAGCGAAGAGCAAGTATTGGCTCTGATCGGGTTCATTAAGTCTCTGAAGGTCGGAGATACTCCCCGTCGCGTGGAAACTTATCCGCCGCCGGCTAAAACGCAGCCCGTGCCCCATGAGAGGAACCTCCGATGACGAGGATGCTGGAAATCCCCCGCCCTAGCCCGCTGCCGCCGCCGGACAAACCGGCCCGCAACTATCTCAACTCGTCCCGCGGTTTCGCCTCGTGGCTGCTGCCCAAGGACCACAAGCGAATTGCGATTCTGTACCTGTTTCCCATCACGGCCATGTTCTTCATTGGCGCCTATTTCATGGCCGTCGTTCGGCTGAACCTGCTGACCCCGAACGGCTCGTTGGTGTCCGCCGATACCTACAACAAGAGCTTTACCGCCCATGGCATCATCATGGTGTTTTTCTTCCTTGTGCCCGTCGTTCCCACGGTGCTTGGTAATTTCTGTCTTCCACTGATGATCGGAGCCAAAGACCTGGCCTTCCCGCGGCTGAATCTGCTGAGTTGGTACACCTTCATGTTTGGCGCTATTTGGGCACTGGTTGCCATTCTCGCCGGCGGCGTCGACACAGGCTGGACCTTTTACACACCCTACAGTTCGCATGCCAGCCATACGAACGTCGTGCCCGTGATGATCGGCGTCGTCATCTCCGGGTTCTCCTCCATGATGACAGGCATCAATTTCATCGCCACCGTTCATTGGCTGCGAGCGCCGGGAATGAAATGGATGCGGCTCCCCGTCTTTGTGTGGACTCTATACGCCACCAGCTTCATCTTTCTGCTCGCCGTGCCGGTGCTTGCGATGGCGATTATCCTCGTGATCGTCGAAAGAATCTTTGGCATCGGCATCTACGATCCCGCGCTTGGCGGCGATCCGCTCTTGTTCCAGCATTTGTTCTGGTTCTACTCGCATCCGGCGGTCTACATAATGATCTTGCCAGGCATGGGCATCGTCAGCGAGGTGATTCCGTGCTTCTCGCGCAAACGGCTATTTGGTTACACCGCCGTCGTCCTTGCCACGTTCGGCATTGCTTGGATCAGCTTCTTTGTCTGGGCCCACCACATGTTCGTTGCCGGCATCTCCACTTATGCCGCTCTCATCTTCTCGGCCCTCAGCTTCCTCGTCGCCGTCCCGTCGGCAATCAAAGTCTTCAATTGGACCGCTACGCTCTACAAGGGCTCCATCTCCTTCGAAGCGCCGATGGTCTATTGTCTCGGCTTTGTCGTGCTATTCACCTTCGGCGGCATGGCCGGATTGATGCTTGCGACGACTGGACTCGATATGCACGTTCACGATACCTATTTCGTCATTGCCCACTTCCATTTCATCATGGTCGGTGGCATGGTCACCGCCTACATGGGCGGGCTCCATTACTGGTGGCCCAAAATT
>DASZZA010000551.1:0-2147 GCA_035545135.1 Lacipirellulaceae bacterium
TGCTGAAAGAACCCGGTAACGATCATCCGCACCGCCTCGCGCCGCGTGTAGCCGCGCGTCATCGCATAAAACAATTGCTCCTCATCGACGCGACCGCTCGTGCTGCCGTGTGTGCAGCGAACATCATCGGCTTCGATCTCCAATCCAGGAATCGAATCGGCCCGAGCGTCGCGCGACAACATGAGATTGTCGTTTCGCTGATAGCCGTCGGTCCGCTGGGCACCCCGATCCACCTTGATCATGCCGCGCCACACGGTGCGCGACCGGTCCTGCAGCGCCGCCTTATACAACAGGTCGCTCTTGCAGTATGGCGCCCGATGGTGCTGATGCGTGTTGTACGACAGGTGCTGCCGCCCCTCCGTGAACATCACGCCGTTGACCTGCACCTCGGCATCCGGCCCGATCATGGCCACGTGCTGATTCACCTTGGCCAATCGAGCGCCCAGCGCGCCGATCGTCCACTGCAACCGCCCTTCGCGCTCAACTTGCGCCTTCTGATGGGCAAAATGCCAAACCTCATGCCCCCAATTCTGCAGATTTACGTACCGCAGCCGGGCACCCTGCTCGACGATTAGTTCAATCGAGCCGCAGTGCAGCCCGCCGCCATCTGCTGATGTGCTGCCCGTCTCGGAAAGCATCGTCGCCTCGGCGCCCTCATCGAGAATCACGAGAGTCTTACCGAAATCGACTCCGCCATTTGAAAGCGCCGATAACGAATGCAGCGGCTCGTCAATTCGCACGCCTTTGGGCACGTACAGCACCGTGCCGCCACACCAGGTCGCCGCGTGCAGCGCCGAGAATTTGTCCTTGTTCGGATCGACGACTTTCCGCTCAAAATACGGTCGCAACAAATCCCCATGTTCGACAACGAGCGCATCCAAACTGCCGAACAACACGCCGCGTTTGGCCCAAGTGTCCGCAAGCGCGCTCGTTGCCGGACGGCTGTCCAGCGAAGTCACATGACCGCCCAACTCGACGCCCGCGGCCAACAACGCGTGCGGCAGATCATTGGCTGACACCGACGCCGCGCCGCCCAGCTCCGGAAAACCAAACCGTTCAAGCTTAAACAACCGAATATCGGTCCGCATCCATTCTTCTTCGCGCACCGACGGCATCGGCAATTCCTGAAACCGCCGCCAGGCGGCGCGGCGCATGTCCGTCAGCCAGCCCGGCTCCTCGCGCGCGGCTAAAAATGCGTCGAACGCCCCTTGCGAGAATCCCGTCGATACAACTGCCGTAGACATGCGCTCCTAACCGGTTCGTTTACTCAAGTAATTCGTCGACAGGAAATTTCCAGCCAGGCACCGCCGGTTCTACTTCCGCCGCTTCGCCGCGGCGATAGGTCGTTGGTTTGTCAGGCGAACAGGCGCGATAGACCCGCACTACATCGTCACTCAGTAGATCGACATCCCAAACTACCTTCGTACCCGCGGCAAAATAATCGGCTCGTTTTACGCCCATTTCGCGTTCCGCGGTTGGCCCATAGTCGCCTTCACTACGTACTTCGACGGCAAAGTCCGGCGCCCGTGGGAGAAATTTCATCCCGGTCTCGGGACCTGTGTAAAACGCCACGTCGGGACAAAACGATTTGCGGTGGGGTAGGTCGGTCAAGAATCCGACGTTGTCCGGAAGGGCAACACCGCCAGCCTTCTTTTCAAAAGATCGCAGGCTTATGAAAATTGCACCGCCTGCTCGCCCGGGATCACGGCCTGTCGGACTCATTCGCACAATCGTCCCGTCGATGATCTCGGCTTTGCCGTCAATCTTATAAAGTTCAGCAATAAGCCGCTCAGTCTTCGGATCGGTTGCGATGCTCATTGCAAAACTCCTCTTGGCGGCGACTACCCCACGCTGCCTTCCATTTGCAGCTCGATGAGCCGGTTCATTTCGACCGCGTACTCCATCGGCAGCTCTTTCACCAGCGGCTCGATGAACCCGCTGACGATCATCGAGCTGGCCTCCGCCTCGGTCAGTCCGCGGCTTTGAAGATAGAACAGTTGCTCTTCACCGATGCGCGAAACGCTCGCCTCGTGCTCGACCTGCACGTCCTGTTCTTCGACTTCGATATACGGATACGTGTCGCTACGGCTCGCCGGATCGAGAATCAGCGCGTCGCACACCACGTTGCTCTTCGCGCCGACGGCACC
>DASZZA010000552.1:0-5922 GCA_035545135.1 Lacipirellulaceae bacterium
CAACTAGCGATCGACATCTTCTGTTACCGCATCAAGAAATACATTGGTTCCTATTGCGCCGTGCTCGGACACGTCGATGCGGTCGTTTTCACCGGCGGCATCGGCGAGAACGCCGCAATCGTACGGGAAAAGTCTTGCGGCGGACTTGAGGCGCTTGGCATAACGCTCGATCGCCAACGGAACAACGCGTCTACCAAAGCGGAGCGGCGAATCGAAGCCGAGGGCAGCCGAATCGCGGTGCTCGTCATTCCTACCGACGAAGAGGGAGCCATTGCCGCCGACACCTACCAATTGGCGACCAATGGCCAACCAACATGACAGACAATCGTAGAACTAACTATCGCCGCTTGCGCGACGACGAGGTTCGCCAACTAAAGTCGCAAGGTTGCTCAGCGGTCGACTGGGGAGCCGTGCAGGTCGCAGAACCTTTTCTTGTGGATCGCTACCGCGCGGCCGATTTCGCCGGCAACGTGCGTGTCGGATCATCGGCCGGCGACATCGAGCGAAACGGAGCGCCCGCAAAACCATGTGGCATCTACAACGCTCGCCTGCAGAATTGCGTAGTTGGCGACGGCACACGCATCGCAAATGTCGGACGTCATCTGGCCGGTTATCACATCGGCAATAGAGTCCTCATCGAAAACATCGGCATCGTGGAAGCTCATGCGGGAGCGACATTCGGAAATGGCGTTGAAGTCTCGGCACTGAATGAAGCGGGCGGCCGCGAAGTTCCGTTGTTCAACTCACTGTCATCTCAGTTCGCGTATCTGGTTTGTGTTTATCGCTATCGAACTGAGCTCCTTGGTAAATTATTACATTCGGCCCGGCGCGAAGTGGAGGACGCAAAACGGGATTTCGGATCGATCGAAGATGGAGCCGCGATTGTCGGTGTTCCCAAGCTCGTTGACGTTAATGTCGGGCTCGCCGCGTCCATCGACTCGGCTCAATCGCTCGTCAACGGAACCATCCTCAGCCATCCCGATGCCCCGACGATCGTCGGCGACGCCGTCATCGCCAAGAATTTTATTCTTGCCGAAGGCGCCCAGGTCAGTGGTGGTGCAATCATACACAAATCCTTCATCGGCCAGGCATGCCGCGTTGGCAATCAGTTCTCTGCGGAAAACTCGCTGTTTTTCGCGAATTGCGAAGCGTTTCATGGCGAAGCCGTGAGCGTGTTCGCCGGCCCCTATACCGTTACGCACCATAAGTCGACGCTGCTGATCGGCGGCATGTTCAGCTTCTACAACACTGGTAGCGGCACAAATCAATCGAACCATCGATACAAGCTCGGCCCAACGCACGAGGGCAAACTCGAGCGCGGTTGCAAAACCGGCTCGTTCGCGTACGTCATGTGGCCCTGCCGCGTGGGCCCGTTTTCCGTCGTGCTGGGTAAGCACACGCGGAGCTTCGACACGGCCGACCTCCCTTTCAGTCATCTCGAAGCCGACGGCAGTGGCAAATGCGAACTAATCCCCGGCCACTACATTGCGACCGTCGGCACCCTTCGCGACGGTTTGAAATGGCCCAAGCGAGATCGCCGCATGCCCCTCCCCGCCGCTGGGGAGGGGCCAGGGAACGGGCCGCGTGACATCCTGTGCTTCGAGGTATTCAATCCGATGACAGTCGGCCGCATGCTGGCCGGCGCAGAGAAACTGTCGCAACTTCAAGAATCCACCAACCGCAGCGTTGTGACGGTGAACGTTGGCGGCGCCGATATTAAGCGCGTTCTGCTGCGGATGGGCGCGAAGCGGTACACCGGCGCCATCGAACGTTACTTGCTCGAACAAATTTTTCTCCGCATGGAACAAAAACTATCGAGTGGCGCTCCGTTGAAGGACGTCTTCATGCCCGATGTCAAAGCCGTATACAGCAAGGACTGGCTCGATATCGGCGGCCAGCTCCTGCCGCGAACCAGGCTCGAGCATATCGCTGAAGAGATCGTCAATGACAAGATCAACACCGTCGCAGACTTGCAACGAAGCCTGTTGAGTGCCAGGAACAATTATGGCGAAGACGTTTGGCTATGGTGCCGCAATCAGGCTCCGGCTTCACTCGGCGTAACCCTCGACGAGATTACCGTCGCGAAAGCCCAGGAACTGGTAGCACGGTTTAGCGACCAACAACAAAAATTCCTTCGGCTCGTCCTCATCGATGCCGAACGCGAGTACGATGAGTCGAGCCGCATCGGCTTTGGCATGGACGGCGACGCAGCCGCGCGCAACGAAGACTTTGCCGCCGTCCGCGGTACGCTGGCAGAAAACAGCTTTGTGAAGGAGCTTCATGCCGAGATCGAGAGCACTGGTAAACGGTGTCAGATCGTTCGTGAACGACTGGCAACCATCGGTTAAGTTAACATAGTACATTAGCTCAACGACTGACTATAAAATCGGTTTTTGATTGAATTTAGTCGGCGACCATTGGTCCGCCGGTTTCGGACAGCGGCAGCTGTCCGCCTGTCGAAAGGTGTGTGAAATGTCTGAAACCGCAGATCGCGTCAAACGTGTGGTGGCAGAAACCCTGCACGTCGATGTAAACCGAGTCACCGACGACGCGCGGTTCGTCGAAGATCTCGGCGCTGAGTCGGTGCAAAGTGTCGAGTTAGTCGCCGCGTTCGAGGACGAATTTGACATCAACATGGACGAAGAAGCCGCGCTGCAAGTTAAAAACGTCGGCGACGCGGTCGGTTTCATCGAGAAGTATCTCGCCGATTGAGAAACTGCGTTCAAGTCGATTGCGGAACTTCGTTGTTCCGCCGAGCAGCCCGCTCATTGAGCGCCGTCAGTACGGATGGCGACCACGCCGATTGAGCCTCGCGGCCCTCGACGGCTTTCCGGCCATTCCCACCGCGGCCCGGCAACATGCTGGCGGCCAGCGCGTTTAGGTCCGACGCCACTTCCGGCGCAAGAGTGTTAGCGATAACGGCCAGCTTGGCCGGAATCGACAATGTAATTTGTGCGCGACCATAACGAGAGGCATTGATGATCTGCCTTGCCGCGCGGTCGGCGTTCATAGAGGCGAGAGGCAATCCGCCGCTAATGCTGAACCAAGCGAACTCGGCGCGGTGCTGCCCTTTGAAGAGTGCATGCCGCGGGCTGCCGGTGCGAATCAACCCTGGGCAAACCGTCGTCACGTAAACGCCTGCTTTTACCAGCTCCGCACGCAGTCCTTGCGACAGCCCGTTCAGTGCGAATTTGCTGGCACAATAGGGGACCAAATGTGGCACGGCCAATTGGCCCCCCACGGACGAGATGTTGACAATCCGACCCTCTCCGCGCCGCCGCATGTCCGGCAACACGCGCTCCATACACGATAGCGGAGCCCAAAAGTGGATCGCCATGGCCAGTGCGAAATCGGCCTCTGTCATGGTTTCGAACGGGCCAACCTGAATTATTCCGGCGTTATTGATCAGAACGTCCACCGAGCCAATTTCGCGCCGGATGCGGTCGAAAAGCGCGTCGATATTCGCCGGTTGTGTTAAATCGCATGCATATGTAGCCACGAACGACCCACGTCGGCCGAGCTCCTCGGCGGCAACGGCCAGCTCGTCTTCGTCGCGTGCGCACAGAACCAGTGCCGCACCTTCGTCCGCCAAATGCCGTGCAAGCACGAGCCCCAGGCCTCGCGACCCGCCCGTGATCAGAACGAGCCGATTTCGAAAATCGTACCGGCGTGCCGCACGTATTCCCGTGCGAGCAGCCCCGTACGCCACGGCAACGAGTGCCGAGTTCAATAGAACACTTCTCCAAGAGCGGTTCATACCTCTTCTCACTACACGAGAAGTGCTTCCGCAATCCTTACACCACACGTGTGACGAAGGTCGAAGTCTACACGCTCGCCGGTGCTGCCGGCATTCCTGTTTCCATCACGTCCTTGAAGGTTTGCAGATCTTCTTCCAGTTTGTCCGCGAGTCCCTCACCCATAAGCGAAGCAATGGTTGCTCCAATCTTTCCTGCCGGCGGATTGTATTTCATGGAAACAATGACCTGCGTGCCCTGATCTCTCGGCAGCGGCTCAAAATGCACGCTGCCCGCCGTTTCCACGTCGCCATCTGGCAACGAGCCCCAAGCAATCATGCGGTTTTCACGCTCATTGATGATTTCTGCGTCCCACTCCACGTCTTTGCCTAGTGCGCCCCTCGCGCTCCAGTGCGATCGTTGCTCGTCGATCTGATTAACGCTTTTCAGATGTCGCATTACTTGCGGCAGATTTTCCACGTGGCGCCAAAAGCGATAGAGAACTGCCGGCCGGCGTGCGACAACAATTGTCTTTTCAAACTTGCAGCCCAATCCCGCCGGCACGGCCGTCGATGGTTTCCGCTTCGCCGTATTGATGCCCAGCGCATGATAGCACGAGCAATGGCCCGTGTAACCGCGCCATGCAAGCGCCCCACCAGCTGCGAAAAGCGCCAGCCGCTTCACTCCCCTGCACCCCAAACCGGCCGCATCGAGCCCGATCCCTGCGGCGATCGATAGCACACGCTCACTTTCGCTTATGTTGTGTTCCCGTTTCCGTCGACTGGCGGGCTTGCTGCGAAACCGGCCGATATCGGCTAACTCGGTTCCGGGCGGAGGACTGTTCATCGCTAGACTCCCCTTCAATAGAAACTAGGGCCGGTTTCAGAGTGGGTGGAGCCGGGGTCTGTGACGCGGGACGCTTCACGCTTATTCTGCCTGGCCGAGGCCAGCTACAGATAAAAGTGATTCGCCCTAACACGCTACGATGCCGCTTACAGCAACTACCATGCCCCTAAATCGTCGATGCCCGCCGACGGACATTTCAATGTACTGCCGCTGCGCGAACGTTGGTCAATCGGCGAACAGTTCGCTCGCCCATCGACCGAGACAAAGGCGGTGGCGATTAAGACAGGCGTCCGCTCAGCCAGCGGATACCCGCTCGGTGGCTAGCGTCTGAGCCGCTGCCGCGCGTCTTCAACAACCGAGGCTAGCACTCGGCCTCTCATGTCGCGTTTTCGAATGCCCGGCTCAAGAGGACCGTCATTGGCCGCCGTTGTTATTCTCTCGCGGCACTGCCGCTCGGAAGACCACCATCGAGCACGGAGACAGTTCGTAGGTGCCGAACCCGTCGTCGCGCTCGATTGTCAAAGGCTCGACTTCGGCATCATCCCGCGCCGTATCGAACAGCCGCTCCCACGGACTTGACTCATCCGATAGTTTGGGAAGCTCGAACGGAATCTCCTGCTCATGATCCGCATTAAACAAGATCAGCAAGTGGTCGCCAATGATCGGCGTCCCGTAATCGTCCACGTCGATCCGCCCGCCGATTAAATGAACGCCCAGACATCGCACGTGAGACTCGCCCCATGCTTCCGCAGACATTTCGTTTCCCGACGGGTCGAGCCACGCGATTTCCTGCGATGGCTCACCGTGGAGCGACTTGCCATGAAAGAAACGGCGGCGATGCAGTGTCGGTTCCTCGCGGTAGATGGTAATTAGTCGCCGAACGAACTCCAGCAGACTCTTCTGACGGTCGTCAAGGGCCCAGTGGAGCCACGTAATTTCGTTATCCTGGCAATAAGCGTTGTTATTTCCGCGCTGTGTATGGCTGATCTCATCTCCCGCCAGGAGCATCGGAATTCCCTGCGAGAAGATTAGCGTGGCCAAAAATGCCCGCTTCTTCTTTTCCCGTAGCTCAACGACCTTGGGGTCATCCGTCGGTCCTTCCACGCCACAATTCCAACTATTGTTGTCGTTGGCGCCATCGCGATTGTCTTCACCGTTCGCCTCATTATGCTTCTGGTCGTAAGAAACCAGATCGTTCAGCATAAAGCCGTCGTGACAGGTGATGAAATTCACACTTGCATGCGGCCGCCGACCGCTCCATTCGTACAGATCGCTCGATCCGCTAATCCGCGTCGCGAACTCCGACGCCATACCGCCGTCGCCCTTCCAGAACCGCCTCACC
>DASZZA010000553.1:0-6409 GCA_035545135.1 Lacipirellulaceae bacterium
GGTAATCCCGACGAGTTTACGATCCTGGAATTGGCGAAATTGGTAATCGAACTTACGGACAGCCGATCGTAGATTGTCCATAAGGAGCTGCCCGTGGACGACCCGGTACGGCGCCGCCCAGATATTACGTTGGCCACAGAAAAGCTCGGTTGGCAGCCGCGGACGCCATTACGAGAGGGATTGGAAAAAACAATTGCGTGGTTCCGCACGATCAACTGGGAAGAGTACCGCGCGCCGACGCCAAACTATTGAGCGCCGGGTTCAAAATCGGCATCAGGAAGGGCGACGCTCCCGCTGAGCCGTCCCGCGCTTGCGACTACAGATACTTCATCCCGATTCGGCATTCGATTTCCGCGCAACAATCATGTTCCGCGCCAAAACGAAGAGTAGTAGTCCCAGCGCCGCTCCAGTCACATCAGCAGTCCAATCCCAAAAGTCGCAATCGCGGCCGACAGGAATCTGTGTTATCTCGTCGATCGCTCCCACAAGCGCGACTGCAAGCCACGTCCAACACAAATGGCGGAGCGCCAGGTTTCCCGCCGCCAATTGGCAGGTCGTCGCGGTCAACCCGGCGAGAATTGCGTAGCCGGTGAAATGGCACACCTTATCGAAGTGTTCGAAGCTGTGCGGCAGAAACCGCGACGTGGGCGCCAGATGGGTGCCGACGATGAGTAGGGCGAAGTAACCGACCAACGCCAGTTGGCAAATCTTCGAGTACGCCGCAATATTCTGTGTCTTGGCCATCGTCAGCGTTCAGCGAGCGGCGTAAAGTAGAAGCGAATTTGTAATCTCCGCTGACGCACCTACGCAATATCCTGCGTGACTGTTCTACAAAAAATTACGATTATCTCTGGTGGCCAAACCGGTGCCGACCGGGCAGCACTTGATTTTGCTATCGCCCACGGCATTCCACACGGCGGCTGGTGCCCGCGGAACCGCCGGGCCGAAGACGGGTCTATCGGGGCCCAATACACTCTGCGCGAAACACCGTCCACCCGCTATGCGCAACGCACCGAATGGAACGTGCGCAATAGCGACGCCACGGTCATATTCACGATTAAGCCCCACATTTCCGGTGGAACGCGCTTGACGCGCGACTTGGCCCTCCGGCTCGGAAAACCGCTGCTCCATTTGAGCCGCGACGCAGGCCAAAAAGCTTCGAATGACGGGGCCAGTGTCGCTGCCCCAGCTGCACAGCTTATCAACTTTCTCAACGAGCACGCGGTGCAAACGCTAAATATCGCCGGGCCGCGAGCATCGCAAGAGGCAGACATCGCGTCGTTCGTCGACCACGTGCTGCAGTACGCATGGTCAGATGGAACATACACATAATGCGCGAACGTTATTGTATCCCGAATAGATTCAGTGCCGTGGTAGCGGCCTTTCGGGCCGCTCATTTGCAGAGCTTAGTTCTTTCGCCGCGTTGTCCAACTATCGACGACAAATCGCGTAGCCGTTAGCCTATATCGACAAGGTGTACGATCCCGTCGCGACATCGACAATCGATTGGATACGCCATGATGATCGAAGTCTCTCCCCAAACAACCCGCATCGGTTGGATCGGAACCGGCGTAATGGGCCGCTCGATGTGCGGTCACTTGATCTCGGCCGGTTACAAGGTAACCCTGTTTACGCGGACGAAATCGAAATCGGCCGAACTCATCGAGCGCGGAGCCATTTGGGCCCCCTCGCCGCGCGAAGTCGCAGCAGCGTCGGATATCGTGATCTCGATCGTCGGCTTTCCGCACGATGTGCGGGAGGTGCTATTGGGCGACGACGGCGCACTGGCCGGCAGTAAACCCGGCGCCGTACTTGTGGACATGACAACGAGCGAGCCGTCGCTCGCAGTGGAAATCGCCGAAGAGGCGGCGAAGCGCGATGTCGTCAGCATCGATGCACCGGTTTCCGGCGGCGACGTCGGTGCGCGCAATGCCACGTTGTCGATCATGATCGGGGGCGACGCGGCCACTGTCGCGTCCCTCGAGCCGATTTGGAAGGCGATGGGTTCGAAATGGGTTTATCAGGGGGGGCCCGGCGCCGGTCAGCATACGAAAATGGTCAACCAGATTCTCATCGCCACAACCATGATCGGCGTATGCGAAGCGCTCCTCTACGGCTACAAAGCTGGATTGGACTTGGAACGGATGCTGGAGTCCGTCGCGTCGGGGGCGGCTGGAAGCTGGTCGCTGTCAAACTACGGCCCGCGAATCATGGCAGGTAATTTCGACCCCGGTTTCTTCGTCGCTCATTTCATCAAGGATATGGGTATTGCCTTGAGCGAAGCACGGCGAATGGGGTTGGCCCTTCCCGGGCTGGCGCTCGCGGAGCAGCTTTATCAAGCCGTAGCAGCTCAAGGACATGCACACAAAGGCACCCATTCACTTATGTTGGCATTGGCGCAAATGTCGGGCATTGACTGGGTTGCGCGCAAAGGAAAAGACAACCGCATACGATAGTGGGCGAATTCGCTCACGATTCACACGGCTTAGATTGCGCCAATAATCGTTTTCGGCGTCCGAATAGAATACGGCGAATGTTAATCTGTAGGGCCTGCTCGCTACTAGGCGCTGTCGAAAGCGAACGTGATATTTAAGGGACCACCCCGGCGGTGGGTGGCAAAATCGTTACCTCGTTCAGGAGACCAGAAAATGAAAAAGGTGCTTATGATGGTGCTTCTGGTGGCGGCCATGCCGCTCGCTGGTTGCAACAGTAGTAACAAGACGCCGAACAAATCGGGGACGACTCCCCCAGCCGCCGACAAGAACGCACCGGCCGACAAGAACGCACCGGCCGGCAAAGACATGCCCGCTCCCGAGAAAAAGTAGCGTTACAATCCGTTCGCTGTTTTTCAGAGAGCGGTTCACATAAATCGATTAGCCGCGATTCAACGACCGCCCATGTAGCGGCCCGCTGGTTCGCGGCTAAATCTTTTTTCATGGTTTGGCTTGACGCGGGAATGCCCGGGCCGATATACTATGTTTTGCATAGTATGCAACGCATATGTCACTGCAAGAGCTGGTGTTGCCATGAAACTTGAACGGGAAATGATGCGCGGCGCGGCGCCCACGGCCGTAATGCAAGTCCTGTCGGGCGGCGAAAAGTACGGCTACGAGTTGATCGAAGCTCTCTCGCTGCAATCAAAAGGCCTTTTGGGAATTGGCCAGTCGACGCTATATCCGCTTTTGTACAACCTCGAAGCCAAAGGGCTCGTTATTTCGCGAATGGATCATACGGGAATGCGGCCGCGGCGGTTCTATCGTTTGACGCAACGCGGACGGCGTAAGCTGGCCGACGACACGAAGCAGTGGCAAACCTTGTGGGAGGCTTTCCACTCGTTGGGCTTAACGGGCGCGCCAGCCGGTGCATCGGGAGTGGCCCGATGACAGAAGCTGAAATCTCGCTATGGCATCGATTGCGTTACAGCCGGTTGCAAGACGTACTGCGCGGCCGCTTAGACATGAGCCGCGATTGGCGTCGAATCATTGCGGCGGCCGACTTGCCGCCAGAACTGTCGGATGCCGTTCGACAGGTCGTCGGTCGGACGCGGCTGTGGCGCCGCGAAAAGGTCGACGTTGCCGCCGAGCTCGTCGCTCACTTTCACGATGGTTTGGCGGCAGGCCGGTCGTCACACGAATTATTGAAGTCGTTCGGTGATCCAGTGGCCGCCGCGCAGCTCATACGCCGCGCCAAAAAACGAGGCCGATCCGTTATCTGGCACACGTGGCATTACGGCTGGATGGCGATACTGGGGTTGGTGCTTCTGTATATCGCCACCGGACTCTGGATGGCCACCGGCAGGCCCAGCGTCAAAACTGATTATCTGGCCGTCATTAACCAGAAGGCGGCTTCCGTGCCGCAAGACCAGCGCGCCTGGCCCCTCTATCGCGATGCGTTTTTGGCGATGGGCGGGGGGAAAACCGAGGCGAATTCAAAGCTAAACCAGATCGCGTCCCACAAACCCGGGGAGCCGGATTGGGCTGATACAAAAACGTTTCTCACGACGCATGCTGACGCGATCGCTCAACTCCGCGAAGCAGCACAACGCCCAACGCTGGGTTTTGTCGCAGCGATGTCGATCGCCAACTTCTCCCCGAAAGATCGCGAATTGTTCGGTGACAAAGTCACCCCCGAACAAATCGAAGCTGCAAAGCACGAAACCGTCCAAGACCACTGGCTGATTTCCACTTTGCTTCCACACATGCAATGGCTGCGAACCGGGGCATGGTTGCTTGCGGCCGACGCGCTGCGGGCATCGTCTTCGGGCGACGGCAAGACCGCATTTGACGACGTCGTAGCGTTATTGGAGCTTAGTCGCCAGTCGCAAGAGACACCTTTCATGGTTTGCGCATTGGTCGCTGAGGCAATCCAGAAACAAGCTCGCACCGTCATTCAAGAGACACTAACCCAGCACCCAGATTTGTGGGACATCGGTCAAATTCGCAACATCGCTCACCAATTGGTTGCGTCGCCGATTGTTTGGCGCCTGGGATTCGAGGGCGAGCGCGCGAGCTTCTATGATAGTGTTCAGCGCATCTATACCGACAACGGAAACGGCGATGGTCGCCTCGCGCTTCATGTAAGCCGCGATGAAAACCTATTCCAGCTTCTTTCTTCAGTGGCGTCTGGAAGCCCGCCAGAAGCTTCGGCATTTTCATATGGCGCAGTCGCGATGCTCACGTTGCCAGCGGCCAATATGGTCGTGGCCTCACGCAAAGACATGACCGAGCTGTACGACAAGATCACGGATCAGGCCTTGTCGCAATTGGCCACGCCCTATTGGAAGAGGGCAAACGACGAATCATTGAATAAGGAGGTACATTCGTACGAAGACGGGCCGATCAGTCGATATCGATACTTTTTGGTGTCGATGCTGACGCCCTCGTACGATACGCTCCTGAGTAGGACAGTCGTCAGCGACGCTGAGCGCGATGGCATCTATATCGGCCTGACTTTGGAGCTCTACCATCGCGAACACCATCAATGGCCGAAGTCGCTCGACGAACTGTCACCGCGCTGGTTGCCGGCGGTTCCCGTAGATCCTATTACAGGCAAGTCGCTGCATTACAAAGTCGTGAACGATCGGCCGATCGTCTACAGCGTGGGCACCGATGGCGACGACGATGGAGGGCGAATTCCTCGCGACGATGCTGGAAAAACAGACGTCAGTTTAGCGACGCCCGCCTGTAGTCCCCCGACCGATGGCGACTGGGTGCTATGGACGACGTTTAAGAATAAATGAACTAAATCAGCGAGCCGGGCCGTCCTCGGCCCCGCGACCGTTTCACTCGGGGGCGAGGACGCCCCGGCTCGCTGGGATCGCGACATCACGGCAACCGATGACCCAGCTTGTCGCGCTTTGTCGCAAGATAATTCGCATTGTGCTCGTGAATCGGACCGACAATTGGGATCTGATCGACGACTTCCAGATCGAACCCGCCGTAGATGAATGCGTCCGTTTTCTTCGGGTTGTTCGTCAGCAGGCGCACTTTGCGCAACCCCAAGTCTTTCAGCAGTTGGATGCCGACGCCGTAGTCGCGCGGGTCGGCCTTGTAGCCGAGAGCGAGATTTGCTTCGACCGTGTCCATTCCCTGGTCTTGCAGCGCGTAAGCTTTGATCTTCTCGGCGATGCCGATGCCGCGACCCTCTTGCGGCAGATAGACGAGCACGCCGGCGCCTTCGTTCTGGATCATTTCGAGGGCCAAGTGCAACTGATCACCGCAATCGCAGCGGAGCGATTCGAGCAGGTCCCCCGTGAAGCACGAGGAATGTAGTCGCACGAGCGGCGCGGAAACCTTCGTTGGGTCGCCCAGCACGAACACAAGCGGCTCCTGTGTTTCGTAGCGAACGCCGTAAGAAATGATGGTGCCGGTGCCGTATTTCGTCGGAAGCTTGGCCTCGGCTTGGCGGTAAACAAGCTTCTCGCGTACCCGACGATAAGCGATAAGCTGCTCGATCGAAATAATTGGCAACTCGAAACGGCGGGCCAGTTCGTGCAGTTGGTCGCGATTGGCGCGGTCGCCCGATTCGCCCAGTATTTCGCACAGCACTCCCGCAGGCAGTAAACCCGCCATGCGTGCCAGATCTACGGCCGATTCCGTATGCCCGGCGCGGCGGAGCACGCCACCTTCCTTCGCCACGAGCGGAAACAAATGCCCTGGCCGGGTGAAATCGTTCGGTTTGCTGTTGGGGTCGCAAATGGCCTGGATCGTGCGAGCCCGCTCCGCGGCCGTAATGCCGGTGCGTACCGAACGATGGTCTACCGGTACTGTGTAGTTCGTGCCCAAGGGAGCGGTGTTCGACTCAACCATCGGGTGCAGACCGAGTCGCTGGCTGACCTCGGGCAAGATTGGCATGCAAAGCTGCCCGCGGCCGTGCGTGATCATGAAGTTCACCGCTTCGGACGTCGCCT
>DASZZA010000554.1:0-5835 GCA_035545135.1 Lacipirellulaceae bacterium
AGCGGTAAACAGGGCGCTGACGTGCCTTTCATGCAGATCGTCCAGCGCATCCAGGATAGCCTCTCATTGAGCCTGGACATCTACGACACTCAGGGAATCAGGCAACAAGTAAACGATTTCTTCATTGGTGCCGACGCACCGAGACTAACCAGTCTGCCAGAGTCGGAACTAAATCCCCCCGCGCCGCCGAGTGCCCCCGTCGCGACTGAACCAGCGCCGCAGCCCTCGCCACCTTCCACGCCTACACCGATCGTGACAAAAACTACCACGCCCGAAACCTCTCCGGCGTCCACGCCGGCAAGCCAGCCAGCCGATCCGCCCCCGCCGACGGAAAGTCCCGTTGCGCCGAAGCCGGTGCTCATGCCGCCTGTGCAAGTGCCCTTGAAATGGAAGCTTGGGGATATCGGCCAATTAACCGGAGTACCGACCATCCAACCGGTAGGTTCGATGGGCAATATCGACGAGATTGGTTACTACGACGGCACAGGGGCTGAAATCTTTCCGGCAGATCCGTCACTTCCACAAATGCACGAGTTTTTTATAACCGACGAAGGAGTGACCAACGGCTCGGTTGTGGTTGCTCAGAATGGGTTCTTTGGCACCGGCGGATTCACACAGGCACTCCCCCAAGGGGTAGCTGACCTTAGTGTCTCCACGTCCTTCGGCGATACCGCGCCGGCACCCGAGCCGTCAACTCTCGTGTTCTGTGGATTAGCACTGGTTGCCGCGTTCGGCTTTCTGCGTCGCCGTGCCTAGTCCGTAATCGGCAAGCTGAAACTCACAAAGGCCCGAGGTTTAGGTCCCTCAGTCGCTCCTCATTCCGTCGCGCACGCGTGCCGCTGCTGGCTGGGGCACCCTCTGGGTCCAGTAGTGCTTTGCCGAATTAAATCTTGCTCCATGCCCATCGATCGCGACTTGGCGGTTGATGCGGAAGTGAAAGGCGGCTATGTGTGAGGACCATTGCGCACATTCAGCCGTCCGCCGCTTCGTGTCTTGCACCGCGTCAGTGAGCCAGATCGACTCGTCACGATTTGGGCTGTCGCAACAGCCGATCGGCCGTAATCGAAACGTCATACGACCGGCCGAACGCACTCGGCCGTCGGCGTACTCGCTCCTCGTTTCTCGCTACTTGCGCCGGTGCTCTGTCAAGCTTTGCCGGCTGTAACGCTTCTACCGCTTTTCCGCCGGGGGCGCTTGATGCCGCGCAATCCCAAAAAGCCGGATTTAGCGAACACGCATGCTCGATATCCAGAGACGTGTCTCTACGCGCGCGGACCGTTTCTCTGACGGGCGGGTCGAGGCCGGGAACAGGGGCAGCCAGTCCATCGTGAAGCACTTCTTCGCCAAAAGCTCGTTCGCTCGTTCGGCGGTATATCTTGCCCTCGCCGCAGCGTCGCTCGTCGCTGTCGGCCGCGTCATCCAATTGGCCGCTGTCGACAGTTCGTTCCCCTCCGCTCAATGGCGAGCGGCTACGGGACAGGCGACAGCGGAAGCGGCTGCGGGACGGGCGACCGCCCACTTGCACCGACCAAGTGAACACGACGGCAAGCAGCGCGTCGATGCCGAGCTGGCCGAGCTTTACAAAGCCTGCCCGATGTCGCGCACAATCGATTTGAAAACGGTTGCAATGTGGGGCGCCCCGTCTTCAACTCGTCCCCACCAAGCCGACGACAACGTATTGCCGCCCTATCGCCAAACGGCCGACCGCGTACCGAACCCGCCCGTCGAGCCCGCGATTCCGCGAATTCGCTACCCCGTTGCCGTCGAATCCGGTAACGTCCACATTTCCGCGCCAGGTGAAACGCTGTATGTCGCCTCGGCGACACCCGCCGCCGGCACGTCGCAATGGCTGGTCGATCCCAACGAGTGGTACACGCCGGAGGAGCGCCCGCAAACAAAGCCGGGCGCCGGCGCTCGGCCGTCGGCGTCTTCATCCACGCCGGCCGCCCCGAACACCCCGCAGCAATCCCAGCCGCAGCCGGCCCCATCCAAAGCACCCGCCACCGAGTCAGGCAAACCGAAACCCAAGGCGACAATACGAGGCGTCGAGCCGCTTCCCGCTCTGCCCGCCGGGTCGCGGCCTGCTGCAACGACGCCGATCTTCTCGCCGCCGCCGGCCACACCATCCGCTTCCTCAACGAAAAAGCCGGCCGTTGATCCGCACTTGGAGCTGTTCGCCAAAAACGCCTATCCATCGGCGCGCGATTGTGCCCAGTGCCACGAGGACATCTACAACCAGTGGAGCATCTCGGCCCACGCCTACGCCGCCGTGTCGCCCATGTTCCACAAATTCGAGCAGAAGCTCAACGACATATCGAGCGGCACGCTCGGCTACTTCTGCATGCGCTGCCACGCGCCGGTGGCCACCGCGATGTGCGCCTCGCGCGCCGAACCTTTGTGGAAGTTGCCCGAGGTGGCCCGCGACGGCATCACGTGCATCGCGTGTCACCGCGTGCAATACGCGTACGGAAAATCCAACGGCGAGCGCCGCATCGAAGAGGGGCCGATCTTCGCCCCCGTTTTCGGCGGCGTCGATGGCGACGGCGTTGCCAAGGTGATCCAACACAAAGATCAGTACAAAGTTAAAACGTCGCCCGACGAAAAAGGCCCCGGCCAGAACATCCACGTGGTCGGCATCTTCTTCCAGCCGCTCACACGCAGCGAGTTTTGCACGCCGTGTCACCAGGTAGCGGTCGACCCGGGTATCAAGCTGGAAGTCGTGTGGGAGCAGTACCGCGCGTCGCCGGCGTGTAAGAAAGGCATTCAGTGCCAGGATTGCCACATGGGTCGTGTGCCGGGATTGCCGCTCGGCTACGATTTCGGACCCATCGCCAAGATCGCCGGCAAAACAGTGAACAACCACCGCAAGCGGTCGAACCACATCTTCTACGGCCCGAATTATCCAATCGCCCACCCCGGCGTCTTCCCGTTCAACCTGAAGGCCAACCGCTGGACGATGGACCAGTGGCTTACGTTCGACTGGCGCGCCGGCTGGGGCACGAAAGAGTTTGAGAAGGCGGTCGCCGACGGCCGGATTCACGTGAATTTCCCGCCCGTGTGGGCCGAGGCCGACGACCGCTACGATGCACGCGAGATCATCGATGCCAATCTCAAAAAGATCGACGACAAGCGCGATATCCGCGTCGAAATCATGCAAAACGGTTCGCACGTCGATGGGCCGTTCTTCGACTCGCCGCTGTGTCACGGCCAGGATCTGAACTTCCACTACGTCGTCACCAATACAAACGAGGGACATAACCTGCTTACCGCGTCGCTCGGTGCTCAGCCGCAACTTTGGGCCGATATCGCCCTCATTGGGCCCGACGGCAAGCGGCTCTGGGAAACCGGCTACACCGATTCGTTGGGCGACCTGGCCAATATTCATTCGGTCGACGTTCGTCACCACCGATTGCCCTACGATTCCCAGTTGTTCAATCTGCAGACCATGTTCCTCATTCAGGGCGCCGTCGGCACCGACCGCGAATTCTACGTGCCGGTGAATATCGATTTCGACCAACTGCCGTTCATCCGCCCCGGCGTACAGCCGATTACGGTGCTCAACCACCCTCCCACCATTCGCATGGAGAGCCGCTCGCTGCCCCCGCTGGGATCGCGCGAGGCCCGGTACCACATTCCGGGTTCACTGCTAAGGCAAGCGGGTACCTATCGTCTTTCGTTTCGCATGCGGAGTCGGTCCGAGCCGCTGTACTTGATGCGATTCGTCGGGGCGACGCCCGACATGCTCCGGTCGGAAGATGAATGGATGATCGACCTCCACCCCTCGACCGTGGAGTTTCAGGTTCGATAAGCCGCTTTGCGTGACACCACAATGACGCCAGCCGATCGACATCCGCGGCACCTGAGTTATCGCCCCATCCGATGGCTGGCGCTGCTCGCGATTGCGCTGGTGTTTGGCCGAGCGTTGCGTGCCGAAGAACAGGAAGCCGAATTGCCATATCCGTCGGAAAGTTGGTCGCCGCCGTCTGCTGGTATTTCCGCCGCGACTGCCCCGCCGTTGTTCGCACCGCCTCCGTGCACACCGCCAACAAGCGGTTCGAAAGCACCGAATCCAAAGGACAAACCCTGCTTCGACGCGCCATGCATCGACCAGGGGGCCCAGCTCGCGCCCTTCAGCACCGAAGACTTTTCCCCAACCGCCACCTATGACCTGCCGTACAACGCGTGCGACGAATTGGGCATATATGCCGACAAGCACCTCAACTATACGCAGCACCCACTCGTCGAATTAGGCATGCCGCTGTATCGCAACGGCCCCGTGCCGCCACCCAGCTTGGATTGCGGCCCAACCAATCCTTCGCTGCCGCGATTCTATCTCTACGGCGATTTCCGGGCCGCTGCCGCGTACAACGATCAAAACGGCAACGCCAAGGGAGTGCTCGCCGACCGGCTGAATCTCGAGTGGGATTTGTGGCTCACATCGACCGAGCGGTTCCACATGTCCACCTGCCCCATGCAGCGCGGCAATGACTTCCAACGTATCGAATTCGACAACGGCGGCAGCCACTTCTTCGACGAAATGGATTTCTTCGACCCCGATACGGATAATCTGTACTTCGAAGGCGATCTCGGTTACATACTCGGCGGGTGGACCGGCCTCTACGCGCCCTTCGATATGCCGGTAACCGCGGGCCTGATTCCGCTTGTTCTTCAGAACGGCGTGTGGTTGAACGATTCGATCGTCGGTGCCGCCGCGACGATTCCGGCCCGCAACAGCGCGTGGCTCGATTGGTCGAATTTCGACGTCACGTTTTTCGCCGGGTTCGACGAAATCACCAGTCCCGCCTTCGACAACGATAACTCCGCCGCTCATATGGCAGGCGTCACCACGTTCATCGACGCCTACGGTGGCTACATCGAAGCTGGCTACGCGTTTCTGGCCGATAATGCCCAGACCGGCCGCAGTTACAACAACGTCGGACTCTCCTACACGCGGCGGTATTTCGACCTCGTTTCCAATTCGATGCGCGTCATCGTCAATGCCGGACAGAACGGTCCGGTCGACGACCGCACGGCCAACGGCGTCCTGCTCATCGCCGAGAACTCATTTCTCACGCCGTGGCCCTACAACGTAATTCCCTACGTAAATTCTTGGGTCGGTATCGATGATCCGCAATCCGTCGCCCGTGCCGGAGCGGCCGGTGGCGTGCTGTTTAACGAAGGCATTCTGTTCGAGACAGACAACCTAACCGGCTACCCCACGCTCGACCCCACAGCCGACCGCACGTACGGTGCAGCCGTCGGTGTCGATCTGCTCTCACCCGAATTTCGACACCAGCTCATACTCGAGGCCGCCGTTCTCCAAGTGTACGACGACGCGGCCGACCGCAACGCGCCCGGCAATCAATACGGCATTGGCATGCGCTACCAGGTGCCAATCTCGAATGCCACGCTGCTGCGATTCGACGCCATGCACGGCTGGCTAATTGGCGCAAACGACATCACCGGCGCCCGCGCCGAATTCCGCTGGAAGTTCTAAAACCGTCTACAGCAGTTCACGGCTGTACGCACTCCTAGCCGGCGGACTAAGCCCCGCCGGATCCCCATCCCGTCATCGCTTTCCACCGCTTCGGCGCCACACTGAATCGATCCTCCACACCTCCGCGGTTTGCACATGGTAATAGTGACACTGTTGGCACGCGTCGCCCGCGGCCCGCGACGTGTGGCATCCCACGCATTGACGTTTCGAAATCGGCGCGAAATCGCTGACAAATCGAGTTGGATTGAAGTCGTTGTAAGATGTCGTCGAGTCGGCCGAAGAGTCGGTCACGTGGCAGTGAGTGCAATCCGATAACTGCGGCAACAATAGATGTGGTT
>DASZZA010000555.1:0-7194 GCA_035545135.1 Lacipirellulaceae bacterium
CCATATGCGCTGATCACGATAATAAAAGCAACGGCCGCTCGCAGCTTGTCGCACGCCATTAACGCGGCATGGGCCAGCGTCCATAAGCAATTTGCCCACGAGATCCGCAGCCATCTCCATGCTTTTGGCAAGGATTGTTGCCTCCGTATCGCCAGGACATAATTCGGGAAAGCCATACGCCAGTACCGGCCCCGTGTCGATGCCCCGATCAATCAGGTGCAAAGTAATGCCAACGTGCTCGAAATCTTGATGATAGAGGGGCCAAAAAACAGTCCGGTCGCCACGATATTTAGGCGCGATGCCCCGATGAACGTTGATGGTCCCCAATTTGGGAATCTCAAAGATTTCCGGCTTGAGCAATGGACAGGCGGAGACCAATAGGATGTCAGGTTCAAGGGCGCGTAGCGAATTCGCGAACTCTTTGGTATTGATACTCAAATGATCGACCGTGCTGAACGGTACATCGCAACTGGGCGAGCTTCCTTTGCCAACAAGGTGGCGCACCGCTTGCGATTCGATGCGGGCGAGAAACCGGTTATAGAATCTGCGTCGCAGCCCTCTTTGCGCTGCACGAATTGGTGCTCGCGCAACTTTCGACAACCGCGAGCTGCTCGGCCTGCATCCGGTCCAGACGACGCGGAACACGTGCCTTATTGGATGGTGGCTGGCAATCGAATTGATAAGGCACGTATTGATCGGCCCGCAGCTGCAAAGCACAACCAGATTCATAAGTTCCTCGAATCCGGAGATTTGGCGACTAATTTGGCAACGTCCCGACCACGATCCCAGGGAAATCTAGACCATAGAATGCAAGGACGCAGCAGTCTTGTGCGGGGGATCACGTGTCGCAATGAGGCGACCCGCCATATCCACATAATCGGCACAGCCGAACTGACGCTCACGTGCGGGAAGTTGCTAAATGACATCACTGGCGGACGTTGAGCACGGCGCAGGTCTTTTGCTCAGCGGACGGGGTAGGACTCCGGAGAGTGTCTTCCGCTTCGGCGGCGCAATGCAGTCAGATGTTTTCGTAGCGAGCGTGACCGCTGGATGACTGGGCCTTTCTCTTACAATGAACGGTCGGAGATATGGATATGCGGAATGAAGACGTGTCTAAGCCCCACTATCTTGGGGTCAGCGATCTGACAACACTTCTTGAGGAGGCTGCACGCCAGATTTGGCCGATTCACCAGGGCCATTTCACGGACAAGTCTTATCGGTTCGCTCTCGGTCAGGAAACGATTGAGCTAGGAAACGTGGAGTTTCGCATACTGCTGTACCTGGCTAGTCGGCCGTATCATGCATTCACGCGGCAAAGTATCGCGGCTGCGGTTAGTTCCGACGAGAATCCGGTCAGCGTGGAGACAATGGACCGGTACATTGCTTCGTTGCTTGATCAGTTGGGCGTGTTTCACGATTATGTGCAGGCCGTACCGTACATCGGCTATCGTTTCAAGGCTTAGATTTGCGGCGGCAATCGGCGCATTAGTCATTGCAGTCGCACACAACAATAGCGCAGCCGGCGTGATCCCAATTCACCATGTGCGCAGATTGAAATGCGATTGAACAGGGCGTAATTTCCATGACCGGCGTTGCGGGCCCTTCAGCATGAAATGGGGTCAGCCACTTGAGCGAGCCGGCACAATTGGGTAACGCGATGCAAGTGGAGCCAGGCAAATGGCTTGATGCTTTTGCTGCCGCTTCTTTTCTCGCTTAATGGCGCTTCAAACTGGCACGGGAGCGCTCCGGTGAGCACATCAAGGTTGGCAGAGCCATTCCGATACCGTCGACAAACGGTTGATCGAACAGTGCGTATTCGAAAGCGGCCCAGGGCGTTTTGCCAATTGCGCGAGCGGTCAGGATTCGAGGAGAAGATTTCGTTGGTACGCAAGCTGCTTATCGTTCTTTATTAGAGGTTTTCACCAACAACGAATCGCCGATTTGCTGCAAGCTGGCGTAACCAACACGATTTTATTTTTAGGGAGGTCTGGAACATGATCAATGAGAATCAGGAAAAGAAGGCGGAAGGCATCGGGTTTCACCTGGCGGCGATCATTCTCGGTCTAATGATGATGGTGGTGGGTGTAGGCCTAAGTGTGACAATGGTGCTGCTACCCATCGGACTTCCACTCGGACTCGTAGGGCTCGTGGTACTTATCTGGGGACTGACCCCGGGATTGCGCAGGTAGCGGCGTAATTCCCGAAAGCGAGTGCAACTGGAATCCGGAAAGCGGGTGGTCCTGACTTATCTTGAGAATTGAACGCCAAAAGCGACTGACTCACCATCACATGCATTGGCGGGAGGCGTTGCACTAGTAGGGTGGCGATCGAGCGGTGAGTTCATTTTTTCATTGCGGCCGCTGCAAAAGGCAGAAAGCGGGACAGCAGTCCGAGAAAGGCGAGGATCCAAGCTGCCAATGAAATGAAAATGAAATACCTGGGGATGACGTCGAGAAACGACTGGCCACTCACATGCACGAGGCGATGAGTACTCGCCGTGTACATTCCAAGCGGGAAGACTGCGCTCCAATAGACTACGTCGTAGGCAAGCGACACTCTTCGAACAACATGTCGCCAGAAGCCTAAAACTACCAAGAGTGGAATCCACCACGTTGCGGTGGCCCAAAATAGAAGCGTCAGCCCGAGGATGAACGGTTGCAATTGCGTGAGTAATGGCTGGTCCATTCCATTCTGCGCAAGGATGGTTCCTGCCAACGTAGAGATTGCCATCGCGCCCATGTTAATCCAATAGGGAGGCGCCAGTTGCTTAGGATCGAGTGGGAAGAAAGTGTAGCGATAGAAAATCAGCGCGATGATCCAGACGTAGAGCATTCCGCCGCCGAGCCACATGATCAGTGAGAAAAAAAGTGCAACATCGCGAGTCGCGGACAAGTGTGGCGCAACGAGTCCTCCTAGCGCGGCTACAGATTGGGCCGCGACGACAGCAACCAGCCAACCGCCGTGGATTCCCTCGGCGAGCGTTGGCTTATTGAGTTTGACGGTCAGGACCGTGAGAATCGAATACGTGACCACTGCCCACAATATGATGCCGAAGATCCACAACGTAATAGCGATCGATGGCCTCGGATCGACCACAATGTACTGGTTTCCCAGCACGCAAGTTCCGGCCACGATGGTGAAGAAACCGACCGAACGATTGTGGTCCCACAAGTCAGCAAGAAAATGGCGCCGAAATCGGATTACTCGCCACAGGGTCAAAATCCAGAGAACGGCGTAAAAAGCCAGGTTTAGCCAAAGGAGAGCGCGTGCAATGCCGGTGAGTCCACGAAGTTGAGCGGCGACTGATACGATGCCGGTGGCCATTACAATGGCGAAGTACGCCGGGTGCAGGTCACGCACGGCCGACTGTTGTCGGGTAGAGGCATCGGTTGACGACATTGCACAACTTAGTCCAATCGGAACAAGTACGCCAACAAACCGGCGATGAGCAAGAAACAGGTGGAACTGGCGGCGGCCGCCGGCCAGATGATCGTCTCATCGCCAGCGAGCCACGCATTCATCGTGGCGGTTAACAGCCAGAGCTGCATCACGATCAACGTCAGTACGATGCATAAGATGCCGCTGACAATGATCGTTCGCTCGTGCCGCGATAGTGGCCGTCGGACGCTCATGATTCACCCCGTTCAATACCGGTCGCGTAAATAAATGAGTTCTGGGTCTTGAGGGAGATTCTCGCCAGTGGTCGACGCGGCGGCCCGGCAAGTGGCCGACCACTGCGCATATCAAAAACGCCTGCATGGCAGGGACAGTGAAACTGACCTTTATCGACGTCGGGCAGCACAGGGCATTGGAGATGTGTGCATTCGGTGCAAAACGCTAAAAATTCATCCGTGCCGAACCGCACTAAGATTGCGGGATCTTCCGGAGTTGGATAGTAAAACGGTCGAAATGAATTCGACGGAATATCGTTCAGATGCGCAATAGCAATCAAGGGGAGCGAACCGCGCCGTTTTCGCCACACGTTCTGCAGGGCGATCCAGAACTGGCCAACAACAAAGGCCAGACTTGTGAGTCCTAAAAACTTGGTAAAATCCCGCCGGGCTACGAAGGCGTCTTGCGCTGAGTCGATGGGAAAATCCCGTCGCCATTTGGGCTGGTCGGCCATCTCGCCGCGGTCGGGCGGTATCGTGTGCAGTTCCGGATCGATATCGAGCGCCATGGATTAAGCTCCGGTGGAAGCATCGTAAACGGCCATCAGCATCGGTTCGCCGGCATCGTTTGGCGCAGTCGGCGGCAGGTGCGATGCATTCTCACCTTCCGTTAGTGATGACGAAACGTCTAAATACTCCGTTGGAACGTCGCGCGGCACCATCATATACACCTTGGTGCGAACTTCCTGTTTGCCGAAGCGAAACCGATTCTGCGGCACCGACCGGGGGCGCATCGCTTCGATCTCTTCCCACGTACCATAGTGCAAGGCGCGGCTGGGGCAGACCGTCGTGCACATCGGACTCCGCCCTACCGATGTGCGGTCGTAGCACATATCGCACTTCATCATAAGCTCGAAGCCGACATTCATTTTTGGCACACCAAAAGGGCAAGATAGCACACAATTGTTACAGGCAATGCAGCGCGGCTTGCGGGCAGTTTGCACGACGCCGTCGGCCGTGCGTTTGATGGCGTCGGCCGGGCAAACTTCGGCGCACGTGGGCGTATCGCAATGCATGCAAACCACGGGAAGAGTCTGCGGGGATGCTGCACGGTTGACGTATTCCAGATGGATCATCGAATGCCCTTTGTGCGTGTCGCACTCGCTGCATGCTTCGACGCAGGACTGGCAGCCGATGCAGCGATTCGGATCGATGAAGAAGTATTTTTCAGCCGGCATAGTTGAATCGCTGCCTTCCTATTGCTGCGGTTCGCGTTGGGAAATGTAATCTGGCGGACCGGCGGCTTTTCGCACGCGTACGGCGCACACTTTGTACTCGGGTATTTTCGAGATGGGGTCCTGCGCGGCAATCGTCAGCCGGTTGATGCTTTTTGACCCGGCCCAATGGTACGGAACAAAGATCGTATCGGGCCGAATCGTGCGGACGACTTGCGCCCGCAGTGTGCAGCTCGCGCGACGGCTTTCGACGGTGATCCAATCGCCGTCGACAAGGTTTATTTTGGCTGCCAGGTGCGGGTGAATCTCAACAAGCGGTTCCGGGTACATTTCGACGAGCGGTCCGATTCGACGCGTTTGGGTGCCCGATAGGAATTGGCTTACCACGCGACCTGTCGTAAGGATGACGGGATATTCAGCATCCACATCTTCGGTTGGCGGACGGTACTCAGCGATATTGAATCTCGCTTTGCCATCGGAAAAATAAAACGGACCCGCGCCGCGGGCCACTGGGTTCGATGACCCTGGTTCAAACAACCGCGGGGTGCCGGGATGATCTTCTGACGGGCAGGGCCAGAAGACGCCATATTGCTTTTCGATTTTTTCGTAGGTGATTCCGGAGTAGTCCGCGATACCACCAGCGCTTGCGCGCCGCAGCTCGTCGAATATTTCGCGCGGTGAATCGAATGTAAACCCGCGCCGACGCCCCATTGCCGCGGCAATGTCTTGGATAATTCGCCAGTCTTGCCGGGCGTCTCCGGGCGGATCGACGGCCCGGTTTATTTTGATGACGCGACCCTCAATTTGGGTCACCGTTCCCTCGTCTTCCTCGTGCAAAGAGCCGGGTAGCACGATATCGGCGTGCCGCGCGGTTTCACTTAGAAAGAAATCGATGGCGACATAGAAATCGAGCTTACCCAACATCCGAGAGACGAATTCGCTGTCCGGCAACGAAACAAGCGGATTGAAACAAATCGACAACAGTGCCTTTACCTCGCCACGATCAATGCGTCGAAAGATTTCGTAGGCGTCGACGCCCGGCTCGGGCAGTTCAGCGGGATCAATGCCCCACACTTTCGCCACAGACGCGCGGTGATCGGGATTGGCTAAATCGCGTCCGCCCGGAAGCTGATCGCATTTCTGGCCGTGCTCGCGCCCACCTTGCCCATTCCCTTGGCCCGTGATCGTGGCGTAACCGCAAAACTCGCGGCCGATGCGTCCGGATGCCAGTACGATGTTGATGGCGCCCAAGACGTTTTGGACCCCATGACTATGGTGCTCGATTCCGCGCGCATGCAGCAGAAAGCTCGTCGACGCGGTTCCCCACAATTCAGCCGCTTGCCGGATGGATTTCTCGGCGATACCGGTGACCTCGGCGGTCTTTCGGGGAGTCCACTGCTTTACGTGTTCCGCTACTGCTTCGAAACCGACGGTGTGCTGCTCGATAAACGAATGGTCGAGCCAATCGTGCTCGATCATCAAGTGCAGAATGCCGTTGAAGAGTGCTACGTCGCGGCCGGGCTTGACGGGTAGAAATAAGTCACACGTCCGGGCGATGGGCGTAATCCGCGGATCCACGACGACGACTTTCGCGCCAAACTCACGCGCTTGCCAAACGTAACTTGTCGTGATCGGGGCACATTCGGCGACGTTGGCGCCGCTAATCCACACAACATCCGCGTGTGTGATGTCGGACCATGGGTTTGCCGCACGGTCGATGCCAAAGGCCTTCTTATTTCCAGCGGCGGCGCTAACCATGCACAACCGGCCGTTGTAATCGATGTTTGCCGTCTTCAGGCACATCCGGGCAAACTTGCCCATCAAATAGGCTTTCTCGGTGGTTAGGCTCGCGCCGGTTAACACAGCGACCGACGACGGGCCGTTTTGCTCCTGGATACGCCGTAAATTCTCTGCGACCGAGCGTATCGCATCCTGGTACGCGATAGCGCGGAAACCACAAACGCTCAACGGGTCGCGCTGCTGCGCGGATACCAGTCGATCAGGGTGTGAACCCTGCAAATACCGCTTGACGCCTTTCGGGCAGAGCATGCCACGATTGAATGGAAATTCCTCCCAGGGTTCAAAACCGATGACTTCATTGTCTTTCACTTTGAGTTGAATGCCGCACTGCTGCCCGCAAAAGCAGCAATGAGTTTTGACGACCCTGTCCGCATCGACGCCACGATCCAGTCGCAGGCCACTCGAAAAGGCCAAATGCGGGCCGAACGAATCGATGATTGCAGTGGCGTCAACTGGTTCGTGGGCCATCGGTGTGTCGCTCGTTCGTCGGTTGCCGAAAAGCTTCAGGAGCGTCTAACAAAATCGACCGCCAAGCACGCGAAGGACGC
>DASZZA010000556.1:0-5705 GCA_035545135.1 Lacipirellulaceae bacterium
TCGCCGAACGCGTGCGGGACAAATTCGTTGCCGAAGCCCGGCCGTTCCAATCGGACAATGTCGTCGACGGTAAGTTCGGCGGCCGGCACGTCACCGCGGTTTTCGGTCCACACGCGATGATCGGCGGTTAACCGTACGCGGTAGCCAGCGCAAGTTTGCAACTCATAGACCGGCTTATGACCTGTGGGAAAGATCTTGTCGACGAGCGCCTTGCGACCATGGCCATCGATGATGTCGACTGTCTGGCCGACGAGCTCTCCAATTCGCCGATAGCCGTCCGTCGTAGAAACCAGCGTATCGCCGGTGACGCACGGATTACTGGCGTTGATGCGGCCGCTGTTGGGGCAGGTGTGCCAGCGGTTGATCGTCGTGTCGTATTGCACACCGGGGTCGCCGCAGTGCCACGCGCAGTCGGCCATGCGATCCATGATTTCGCGGGCCGGGTAGGTGGGGCCGGGCTGCTTCGGATTCGTGACCCAATGGGTCGTCCAATCCTCGTTTTTCTCGACAGCCTGCATGAAGTCGTCGGTGACGCGGACCGAGAGATTCGCGTTCTGGAACATGATCGAGCTGTAGGCTTCGCCGTTGAAGTTCGATTCGTAGCCGCCCTTCTCGATCAGGCAGCGGGCCTTTTGCTCTTCTTTCCACTTGCACTCGATGAATTCCATCACATCCGGGTGCCAGACTTTGATGGATTGCATCTTGGCGGCACGGCGGGTTTTGCCGCCGCTTTTGACGACGGCCGCGATTTGATCGTACACGCGCATGAACGACAGCGGACCGCTGGGGCGGCCGCCGCCGGAGAGCTTTTCGCGGTGCGAGCGGAGTGTGGAAAGATCCGTGCCGGTGCCACTGCCGAATTTGAACAACATCGCCTCGCTGCGGGCGAGCTCCATGATGTCTTCCATGTTATCGGCCACATGCTGAATGAAGCATGCGCTGCCCTGCGGGAACTCGTACGGGTTTTCGGGCTGCACCACGTCGCGCGTGCGCGGATCCCAGCGCCAATTGCATTTTGCGCCGGTGACGCCGTACTGGTGGTACAGGCCAACGTTGAACCACACGGGCGAGTTGAATGCTCCGTGCTGATGCAGGCAGAGCCATGCCAACTCGCGGTAGAAACGTTCGCCATCCTGCGGTGAAGCGAAGTAGCCGTCTTCCAACCCCCAATCGGCGATGGTGCGGGCAACGCGGTGCACGAGTTGCCGGACGCTAAATTCGCGCTCGCTGGTACCGACTTCGCCGTAGAAGTATTTGCTGCAGATGACGTTAGTGGCCAGTTGGCTCCAGAACGACGGCACTTCGCAGTTGGTTTGCTCGAAGATCAACTCGCCGTTTTCGCCCTTGATCTGTGCGCTACGCACTTCCCAATCGACGGTGCGAAACAGGTCCTCGACATCCGTCGGGCAGAACAGGGCGTCGATTTTGAGCCGGCCGTGAAACTGCTTGGCGGCCGAGCTCGTTCCCTTGGATGAATTCGCCTGTTGGGTATTAGCAATCGCCATCGTGGCATCCTTTCTAGCGGAAGAGTTGACGGGCATCCTACCAAAGTGAACGTTTGTGCACAGTCTGTCAGATCGACCGATCGGCAGAAGTAGCACCAGATTTTGGGCCTTGATTTCACAAAGCCCGAAAAAGGCTTAGTGCTAGCCTCAAAAACCACAATATATTGTATCCAATGCCCTTACAGCTACAACATAATGCGGTTTAGGGTGTTAGATCATACGCGCCGGACGCGATTCGTCAATGCAACTTCTTGGGTGTCATAAGATGCTGCTATACAAGGGGTTGTGGCTTATGTTAAACTCAAGCGTTGCTGGCATGAAGAGGGCGTGAAGGAACAAAATCGGCTATAAAACAAGGGCTAATGCGAATTCCTGAGGGACACCTACCGGCCAACTGATTCACTCGCAAAGATTCTTCAAAATACTCTGGCCGATATTGATACGATGACAAACTGGCTCGGCCTGCGCGAGTAGCTACACAAGTCTGGCAATTGCGGCGAAGATGGTCGGTATCGTTCGACCATCATTTTGTACGCGCCAATTCAACTACTTACCGACGGAACGATACCTTCCATGTGGCCCCGCAAACAGTTGGACATCGGTTGGACCGACCTGGTGTTTGGCCTCCTTCAAGTCGCCGCGGCTCGCACCGTGCCGACGGAGCGCGCGGTCATTGGCGATGATTGGCTGCCGCCTGAGGAAGCGATACTTTCGCTCTCGGTGCGATCCGGTTTGGATTTGCTCCTCGCAGCGTTGCGTTTGCCGCCCGGTAGCGAAGTGATCGTGTCAGCGGTCACCATTCCTGATATGGCCCGCATTATTGAGCACCACCAGTTGGTGGCGGTTCCAGTTGACGTCGACGGGCAAACGCTGCAACCAGTTATCGAGCACCTGGAGCGCTCGATCACGCCACGGAGTCGCGCAATCCTGGTGGCACACCTGTTCGGAACGCACATCGATATGGGACCGATCGTTGAAGTGGCTAAACTTCACAATCTGCTGGTGGTCGAAGATTGTGCGCAGGCGTTTGTCGGATGCGAATATGCGGGGCACCCCGATACGACGTGCGCGCTATTCAGTTTCGGACCGATCAAGACGGCTACGGCGCTCGGAGGAGCGGTGGCGCGTGTGCGCGATGAAGCGCTACGTTCGCGAATGACCGAGCTGCAGCGGAATTATCCGTTTCAGTCGCGCTGGTCGTATTTGCGGCGACTGGCGAAATACTCCGTATACCGGTTGCTGTGCAAACCGGTCAATTACGGATTGTTGGTGCGCGGATTGAACAAGTTGGGAAAAGATTACGACCACGCCTTAGGCAACGCGGCGCACTCGTTTGGCGCTAACAATTTTTTCGATCAAATTCGCCGACAACCGTGCCCGCCGCTGTTGCGAGTGCTGCAACGGCGAATCAAAGCATTCCCACGGCGCGGCGCGCGGCAACTGCTGCGACGCGCGAAGCGTGGTGAGCAGCTCGTCGCGTCGTTGCCCGCGGGTATGGTTGTCGGGGGCCACAACCCGACGCACACCTATTGGGTCGCGCCGGTGCAAGTCGCGAATCCGGACGAAGTTGTGCGGGTGTTCCGCGATGCCGGATTCGATGCCACGCGGCGATCGAGCCTGATCATCGTGCCGGCGGCGAACGATGCGGCCGGATATGAAACGGCGCTAGCGCCGTGGCTGAACGAAATCGTATTCGTTCCCAATGGCAATGACCTCCCCGATGCGGAATGGGAGCGTCTTATCTCAATTTTGCGGGACGTTGCCATCGCAGTGCCGATGCGTGAGAATTGCGAACTCGTCGCGCTTTCGGGCGTCTCTGCATCGACATGACCGCCGCCACGCCAACGTATCGATGGAACACCTCGGCTGCCGCCGAAGGGTATGACGAAGCGGCGCCGGCCATCCATCCGTATTACGAGACCATCCAGAAACACATTCTCGAACGGATGCCGATAAAGGCGGACGAAGCTTTTTTGCTGGTCGATTTGGGCGGCGGATCGGGCCGGCTTGTGGAGCGAGTGTTGCAGCGGTTTCGCCGGGCGTGCGCCGTGATCGTTGATCAGTCGGCACCGTTTTTGGCGCTCGCCGAGCGACGGTTGGGGCGGTTCGCGCCACGGGCGTCGTTCGTTCAGCGGCGCTTACAAGATGATTGGGAGGCTGATTTGCGGGCGGCGCCGGATGTGATCGTCAGCACGTCTGCCATACATCACTTGGTCCGAACCGAAAAGCGTAGCCTTTTTGTAAAATGCTTTGGGGAGTTAAAGCCAGGTGGCCTGTTGATCAACGGCGACGAGTACCGGCCGGCCGATGACGCTGAGTATCGCGAGCTACTCCAAAAGTGGTCGGCCCACATGTTCGCGGCCGTCGATGCGGGCCGCATCCCCGCGAGCTTTCGCCAAACGCTCGACTTTTGGCAGGACCGCAACATCCGCCGATTTGGCGAACCCAAACAAAGCGGCGACGATTGCCACGAAACGATTGCCACCCAGGTCGGCTATCTTCACGACGCGGGCTTCGATCAAGTCGCCGTAGTTTGGAACCAAGAGCTGTGGGCGATCGTCGTTGGCCGAAAAGTTACGCGTACTTCTTAACGGCTTTTTTGATTGCGCTCGAGGCTTTGGCCAGGTCCTCGGGCACCATGACTGGATGACATTCGATGCTCGCGTTGAATGCGAGCATCCACGGTTCGGCGATCGCGGGGATTTGCGACGCATCGGCCAAATTGAGAAACAGGTAGCCGGCACGCTGGCCATTGTCGTCTGTAAAATAAACGGCCTCGGGCTTCAAATCGGCCAGAATGGATTGGATCTTGGCGCCCAACTTTCCGGCCTTCGCGGCGGCGTTGCCAGTTTCGACGGGAATATTCACTTTTAATAAGACTCGCATAGCGGCTCTCCTTTAATGGCGAATTCAGATGTTGGCCGACGTGGCGTGTTGATGCCGCACGCGCCAGAAGTGCATGTAAATCAGGATGCTGATGAGCGCGGCAATCGAGCACCACATACTGGTAAGATATATTGTCTTGAAAATTGCCACCACCGTAAGGCCGAGAAGTACCAGCGCACCAAAAAAGATCATCCAAGGAAAGCTGGAAACGAAAGGAGGCGTGCAGGTCGCCACAATGTACAACACTGCGAACCAGGCGACGCCCGTCACGGGGTCATCGTACTCAATCCCATGGCGGCGAATTTGCGCATGAATTTGACTGCCCGCCAGCGCCCATAGCGCATAGAGGCAGAGTGCCGAGCCCAGTACAACCAGCGGCAAGAGCAATCGTCGCCGCATCTTATTCGGCTCAATAAGCCAAAAACTCCAGGGTGAAATGGCGATGAGGGCGGCGTGAGCGAATAAGATGTACAGCCAAATGGCCCAATCTCCGATCTGCTGAGAGACACGCCCTTGCAGATAAAGCCAGACGAATCCTTCTTCGATCTGGTGGGCGGCGAACATAAGCGGCAAAGCGCCCAGCAGCAGTTCGCGCGGTTTGCGCACTTGGGTCAATGTGCCAACGCCGACTGCGCCCACGATGGCGCCGCTGGCAAAGCTCGCTTCGGGAGAAAAGCACATGGCGCCATTTTCTGCTGAAGTGATGGTCGGGCTTGCCGGTCAATGGACAATGCTTCTCGAAAACAGGTTGACGATGACGACTCCCGCGACAATCAGGGCGATGCCGATCAGTGCGGGCCAGTCGAGCTTCTGGCCCAGCCAGATGACGCCCAGGATCGTCACCAGCACGATTCCGGCGCCGGACCACACCGCATACACAATGGCCACCGGCATGAGCCTGACAACTTTGCTCAGCATAAACAGCGACGTGCCGTAACAAGCGGCTACGACCAGCGAGGGATTCAGCTTTGTGAAGTTATCGGTGAATTTCAGCGTGCTGGTTCCGATCACCTCGGCCACGATTCCGATTGCGAGGTAGAGGTATCGCATGGGAAGCCCTCAATGACGGGTCAAACAGCCGAGATAGATGTTGTTCGTTCCGTCAAAACAGCAAATGTTGCGCCTACGGCAGCGACGGATCGACGCAGAGCAGCCGCTTGGTTACTTGCCACAATTGAATTCAGCAGCAATAGCCATGGGCGAGACGGTAGGTGGATTGTGAAATAAGCTGCGTTTTTCTCGATATTCCCAGATCACTTGGAGCCCGACACAGACTGCGGCTGATCGACGAGTTCCTCGGGCGACAACCGTTCT
>DASZZA010000557.1:0-9481 GCA_035545135.1 Lacipirellulaceae bacterium
GGCAACATGGCGGTGCCGGAAAAAGCAAAGAACGCGGCCGCTACGGCCGGCGGCGCCGACGGAGCGCAAAACGGCGCGGGCGCACAGGGCGCCCCGAATGCGCAAGGCAATGAGATGGCCGCGCGCTTCATGCAGCAATACGACCGCAACCAAGATGGCGTACTTACCGCGGATGAAGTTCCGCCACAAGTTCGTACGATGTTGCGCGGTGCCGATCTGAATAACGATCGCCGAATTGACGCGTCCGAATTGCAGGCGTTTAGTCAGCGCATGAACGCGCGAATGCGCGCTTGGGCTGCGGGCGGAAATCCAAACGGCGGCGCAGGTGTACCAGGTGACGGTGGCGGACCTCGACCGCCGCGCCCGTAACAAGGGTGCGGAGCGCAATTCTGGTCGCGCTCCGACCAATTAACTCTCTTCCACCTGTGGCATTCGATTTGCAGCAGCGCGATCGGATTCGGGCGATGCTGTGTCGCCCTGTCTCGCGAATTCCCGCACTATTCGAAGGGAGTGACAGTATGTCTGCAAAGCTGAAATTGAGAATTGGTGCACTTGCAGCCGGCATGTCGTGTTTGCTGCTAGGAAGCGTCTTTGCGCAACAGCAAAGTGACCCCGCCAATCAAGTCAAACCGACGCAGTATCAAGGCAACTTGCCGGGCCAGGCGGCGCAGAACACTGCGACGCAACCTGACAGGACGAGTAATTACGGTCAAACGGGACAGCGGTACACGGCAAACTACCGCGGTGAACAAGTAGGACAACGGGGTGTCGATCGTTATCTGGCAACCTGCTTGTCGGTTAACAACAAGGGCGAAATTGAGATCGCGAAGTTTGCCGAGCAGCAAGCTCAAAGCGAGCAGGTGAAGCAATTCGCGCAGCAACTGGTCAAGGATCACCAGAAATTACAGCAACAACTCGATCAACTGCCGAGCTTGCGCGTGGCGATGGGCCGAAATGCGTCGTCGGAAGCAGGCACGCGGTCGGAAACTGGAAGCGAATCGAGCGAGGCCACACGAACGGAATCGACTTCGACCACGGCGAACGAGTTAAATCGATCGGCAAACAGCAACGCGAACGTGGCTGAGGGCGCGATGGGCGGCAGCGCGCTTCAACAACTCGCGAGGATTGATCAACAAATTACGCAGCGCTGTGGTCAAATGTTGAAGGAAGAACTTCAGCAAAAATCGGGTGCTGCATTCGACCAGTCTTTCCTGGGAGCGATGATTGGCAATCACATTCACGCGCTTGCCGCGGTGGAAGTAATTTCGCAGAATACACAGGGCCAATTGCAGCAGGTTGCACAGCAAGCTCGCCCGATCTTTCAACAGCATCTGGATCGCGCGAAGCAGCTCATGAAAGAGTTGGGGTCGAATGCAAGTGCAAACGAAGCGGAACGTACTTCGAACCGCACTCAGCGCTAACAGCGACGCGTCCCTTTTGAAAGATTGTTGCGCTCGCGAAATTTGCCCCGGGTGTATTGACGGCCAGACCGCCAATGCGCCCGGGGCTTTTGAATTGGCAACCTACTGACGTGCTGCGTTATGCGCAGGTCCCACAGCAAACAGGTGTGTTGTTGAAGCTGATATAGCAGCTGCAACCGGATTCGCAACAGCAAGACAGGCAGTTGCAGCACGCCTGGATCATGGCCGCACAAGCCTTGTCGCCGGAGGTGCAGCTAATGCAGCAGCCGTCCTTGGTGTATTCGCACTTGCAAATACCGACCGTGAAATTGCATTGGCAGCAGGGGATTCCATTACAGGTGCAGCAGCAACTGCAAAGTCCATCCGCCAGCATGCGGCAGAGATTCTGGAGCGTGCCGCGAGCTACTTCGTCGTCGCAGCGGCAATGAATCTTGCAGCCGTTGGAAGTCTGTTCGAACTCCAGGCTGCAGCGCGGCAGCACACACCAATTGGCGCTCGCCGGTGAACCGACCGGAATTGAACCGGGTTGAATCCCCGGAATCGAACCGGAAAACGGTGCGGCCGCCGATGCACCACGTTCCAACAAGGCGGACGATGACATAACGCAGACTCCTTCCGAAAGGCCGATCCATCAGCGGCGAGCGGAGTAGGAAGCGAGGTTCCTGTCAGTAAGCTGCGCGCTCGCCGCCTGCAATCGGCAGGTTGTTGCGAAACTTGCGGTCTTGTCGGTCGACGACAAAAGCCCTTCGTATGCAATCATGCAAGTACCTGGCCCGGTGTTTTGTAAGTTGCGTTGGCGAATGCGGTCAATCTCACTTGACTGCTTTGCTCAAAAAAAGGTGTCAGGAACCGACGTGCTTGTGCAGCCGCTCCATAACCGCACACCACAGATCTGGTTCCTGATACCCTTCGCGTCGCTGAACAAGCTGCCGTCAAGGCATTAAATTTGCGTATATTCATTTCGCTAGTTGGCGCCGGAACGTGCTAGCTTAGCGGTCGAACAATAGAAAGCTGGACAATTTAGATAGGACAACCCGTGCAATCGGCATCTTGGAAATTTAAGTTACCGGGACAGGTACAAGCGCCGATCCTGTCGAGGTAGCTATCAACAAAGTCGCCGGTGCGCTGCTAGCGGAGGCCAACATGTTTCAAAATCGCCAAGACGGTTTTGTCCCGAACATCGGCCCGCCACCGTTTACGCCGAGAGCGTATCTGCCGGCCGGTCAATTTGATGCATCGAATCGTTCGCCGCTGGCAATTCAGGTCGCCGACATTTACCAAGCCGCCGTGCAGCGAGCGATCGAAGATCACGAAATCGACAAGCTCTTCAACGCTGAATTCTTCAACCGCAAGGGCTAACCACCCGCTTGGTGGACGTCTTAGTCGACATCCACACCGTGCTGGCGCTCGCTGCGCTTCTCTAGTTTTTGGTGGCCCCGATGGCGCTGCCGGGTGTCTCGATTTGCGAACCGCGACGCTTCATCCAAGGCCGAAAATTGCCGTATTATCCGCTTGCCCTGACGGGGCTTGCACAAATTTTTTGGTTTTTTGCAATAGGTGGCGAACCGGGTGCCGAATTCGGTGTCTAAGGAGCGGCCGCAGACGGAGTTTGAGCTAGCCACCGGTCTTCTGGCACCGTCGGTTTTGCTTGACTTCCGTTTGGGTCCGTGAGAAGCTTGAAAATAGCAGCGTGGTTGCCGAAGGTGGTCACCCTGCCGATTTGAAAGTAAGTCTGACCGTTTTTTGCTCTGTTTCTCATTTTGGCGGCGCACAAGCGCAGCGAGGCTACGATGCGATTCAATCACTTCGACAGCACGATTCTTGGCATCAACATTACGGGCCAAGGTTCAACGAACGCCGTCGAAGGGACGCACTTGGTAGTGCTGCGCCATCTCGTATCGCAACTCATGCGTCGCCTCTCCTTGCACCTCGCCAGTTGGCGTGCGTTCAAGCGCATGCCCGCGGCGATGACGCACGCCATGGCAACGTGTCCGAGCTATACGGACCGTTGTCAACAGCGCGTCGTCGTCGAGGCGCGCGGCCCAGTCGGCGTCTGCTGATAGACGCGTCCGCCACGGCGGACAACTCAATCAGCAATTGATCTTCGCCGCCGACTGAGCGAGCCCCTGGTCGCCATGTCTGGCGTGTTCGTCTGCAGGCGACCTACTCAGGCTCAAGTTGGCCGGTGGTTGCCACGGATCGCTCGAACGACTTCGGCGATCGCCTTCGGGAAGACGAGAGAATCGAGAGAAATCATGTCCACTGCAGTTTGCGAATTGGAAGATGAGATCACCCTTGATGCCGCCTCGGCCGAGCCGACGTCGCTCGAGCTTTTGGTCGAGGCTGCGCAGGACGGCGATCGCGACGCGTTTGGTGAATTGGCCACGCGGTTTGAGCCGATGGTCTATGCGATCGCGCTGCGTCGGTTGGGTAACCACAGCGAAGCGCAGGAGTTGTGTCAGGAGGTGCTCGTCAAGGCGATGCAGAAGATCGAGCAACTCAAGATACCAGCGGCGTTTGCAGGCTGGCTGCGATCGATCACGGTGCGGATGGCAATCAATCGCCAGGTTCGCCGAGCTCCGATGATCGCGACGGAGCCGCAGACCCTCGATGCCTCGTGTGTTGAATTACACACGCCGCTCGATGCGGTGCTGGCCAACGAACGAGCCGTGCAGGTACGTGGCGGCTTGGCACGGCTGGGCGAGCTGGATCGGCACACGCTGGAGGCGTTTTACGTGCGCGGCGAGTCGCTCTCCGAGATGAGTGAGTCGTTCGCGGCGCCGATCGGCACAATCAAGCGTCGGCTGCATGTCGCCAGAAAGAGGCTTGCGCGGCAGCTCGAAACGGCCGCGGCGGTATGAAATTCTCCCTCCGTGCCAGGGGCGCTCAGGTGGATTGCTGCCTGGGTGCCCCCTTCTTATTTGTGCGCCTGCGCGCAAAAATGTGGCACCGAAAGGAGACGACCGATGATCCGTCGACGAACGATTAGTACAGTTGCGTTTTTGTTGTTTGGTATTCTGATCGGCACAGAGCTGAAAGCCCAGGTTCCGAAGGAAGCAGCTGCTTCCGAGGCGTTGCGTCCTGGCGAGTTTTCAATTCTCCCCTGGGACCAGACGCGGCTATTCGACCGGCAGGAGGATCGGGTGCACGGGCTGGCCAGTCTCGCGGAGTGCAACTTTACTTACGGCGGCTTCCCGCGCGCGGCGGACCTTTCGGCGTGCGAAAAATTGGGACTGAAGGCGATCGTGATGCCCGACCCATCGCTCGGGCTCACAGTGCCAAAGCAACTTTCAGATGCCGAAATTGAAAAGTCCGTCACGAAGCTTGTCAAAGCAACAAACGATAGTCCGGCGTGCGTTGGTTATTTCCTTCGCGATGAACCGGGCGCATCGCAATTTGCCTACCTGGGAAAGATCGTGGCCGCGATTCGTCGGCATGCGCCCAGCAAGCTCGCGTATATCAATCTCTTTCCCAGTTATGCGACGGTGGGCGGACCTGGCACATCGCAGCTCGAAGCCAAGAGTTTCACCGAATATCTCGAACGCTATGTGGCGGAAGTGAGGCCGCAGTTTCTGAGTTACGACAATTACATGGTCGAGTATTCGAACGATCTGCGCGATCGGGCGACGGGGGCGAGTTATTTTCGAGATCTTTTGGAAGTGCGGCGCGTTGCGCAGGAACACAACCTGCCGTTCTGGAACATCGTGACCTGCGTTCAAATCGTGCCCCATACGACGCCGCCATCGCCCGCGAATTTGTTGCTGCAGGGATGGACGACGCTCGCCGCCGGAGGTCAGGGCGTGTCGTGGTACAAATACGAGCAGAAAGAATACGGGTACTGTCCCATCGATTCCGAGCATGCCCGGACGGCAACGTGGCAGTATCTGCAGATGGTCAACCGCCAGCTCAAGGTGATCGGGCCGATCGTTAGTCGGCTGCGGTCGGTCGGCGTGTATTTTACCGCGCCCGCGCCGTTGGATAATGCGCCGAAGTTGCCGGAGAAGCTCGCTCAGAAGGTTGATTCGGACACCCCAGTCATGATTGGGGAGTTCGCATCGGACGGCGGTGCGGTCGATCACGTGGTGCTCGTGAACTTGTCGCTCGAGCGAACAGCTAGCATGAGCTTTAAGATTTCGCAGAGCCGAGGCACTCTGGAGCAGTATTCGCCGGACGACGGTCACATCGCGAAATGCGGGTCGGATTTTTATTTGCCAGCCGGCCAAGGAATCTTGCTCAAACTGGCACAGTAAAGGCGGGAGAGCGTGGGATGATCACCGGCGGCAACCGGGTCGCTTAGCATCTATGTCTTACGTAATGCACCAACTGCCAGGGAAAGCCAGCCAGCGATCATGGCTACGCCCCCGATCGGGACGACTGCTCCGAGCCAATTCCACTTCGGGTCGGCAAACGTGAGCACTTTTAAGAGGCCGCAGAACAGGATGATGCCGAGTAAGAACGCCCAGGCCGCGAATCGCCAGCACGAACACGGGCGGTGCTGAAGTGCAAGTCCGGTGAGGACCAGCGCGATCGAGTGAAACATTTGATACCGAACCGCGGTTTCGAAAATGCCGAGGCGGCGAATCAGGTCATCGCCTGCAAAACCTGCCCGCGAAAGAGTGTCTTTGAGGCCATGAGCGCCGTAGGCGCCGAGCCCGACGGCAATCGCGGCGAGCAGCGCACCAACGGCGATCCAGCGTCGGGAAAGGTTAGTCATACGAGAGCAAAGCTAAAGGCGTTTGCGCAAAGCAATCGCTGTCGATCCAAGGCTTATGGCGTCGGCGCGGCGATGCCTAATTTCTCTTCCTCTTCTTCCTGAATGATGATGCGAGGCGTGACCATCATCATGAGGCTTTCGGTTTGGCGACCGATGCCCACGTTGCGGAAGAGTCGGTTGATGTAGGGAACCTTCGACAACAGCGGCACACCGACTTCGTTGCGCCCTTCCCTCAACCGTTTGATGCCGCCGAGGAGGACGGTGCCGCCGTCTGGTACACTGACGGTCGTCACAACGGAGACGAATGAGAACGTCGGTAGCTGGACCGTGACGCCAGTGGAATTGTTCGAGGAGCTATTGTCTTTCTTATCGCTCGTCGTGTCGTTGCCAGTTTTGTCGGTGGCGCTACTCGAGCTGGACGTCGAGGACGACGACCCCGCGAATGTGAAGGTATCCACGTTGCCAATTTGTGAAAAGAACGGCACGATGGTCATGCGCACGTATCGGCGGTCATCGGAGACGACGGCCTGGATGGACATCATCGTTCCTTCGTTTAGCACCACAATGACCGGTTGTTGTGCGGATGCGAACTCGCCGACGACGGGGATGACGCCGATAACGAAGGGCCGCTGCGAGGCATCGGCGACGAATGCCTGTTGGCCGTTAAACAGCGTGACTTTCGGTGCTTCCAGCACGTTGGTACGGCTATCACTCTGGGCGGCTTGGATCAGGAAGTAGGCCTCGATGTCGCTGAGAATAGCGAATCCCATTGTGGCGGCCGTGTTGGGGTCGAAGGTAGCGAATGGAGGAAGGCTGGCGTCGAAACTGCCTTGGCGGAAAGGAACGTCCAGGTCGGTCGTGAATGTGGGGAGCATGCCTGGCCCGGACTGCAACACCCCGACCGTGGCACTTTGGATATTGTTGGCTGGTTGACCCGGTATATTGTTGATGCCGCCGGGGACCGGCGTAGCGCCGACGATATGCTTGTCGACAATGTTCATGTCAAAGTCTACGCCGATGCGCTCGAAGAAGTTGTCATTGAGGGTGATGAAGCGAACTTCGATCGTTACCTGCAGGTCCTGCAGGCGGCGTAGCTGTTGGAGCAGGTCGGCGATTTGTTCGTGGACGGCCTGGGTTTGGCTGATGACGAGGCTAAGATTGGTGGGGAAAGGCCGAATTTCGGCCTGGCCCCCGCCGTTTTCCGCCCACGTGTCCGTCGCCACCGTCGACGTAATCAAGTCGATGAGCGAGTCGAAGTCGGCGTTGGCGGCCGCGCCCATGCCACCCGGGCCGGAACCGACCGGTACATTCGGTTGCGTCAGGCCGTCGGAACTAGCTGGCTGAGAGCCGAGCTGTTGCGCCAGCACGTTGCTGGGGCTCTTTGCCAATCGCTGTTTGCGATCATTGACGAGTACGGCCGGCGTTGCGCCGCCAATGCCCATAGGACCACGGCCGGCGACGGCCATCGAGTCGTTGATGAGGCCTTGCAGGCCAATGTTGCTACTCGGAACGAAATTCGGGATCGGAGTGACGAGATCGGCCACGTTGTAGGTCTGTGTATAAAGTTCGCCGTCGCGTAGTTGTTCGCTAGTAATCTTCAGGACTTCGTCGCTTACGACGTAGCTGAGATGGAGCGGCTCGAGAATCAGATTGAGCGCGCTTTTGAGCGAAATCTCTTTGCTGAGATTGATTGTTACCGGCGTGTCGCTGTTAACGCCTTCCTGGCTGAGACCGCGCGGGTCGAGGTGGATATTCACGTTAGCCAGTTGAGAAAGGCTGTTCATCACTTCGCTGAGTGGGGTATTGTCGTAACGCAGCAGCACGGGGGTTTGGAGTCGGCGCTCGATCTCCAGCTCACGCTCGGAATGGTGCTCAACGCGGTCCTTTGAGCCTTTGCGCTTCGAGACGAAGTCGCTCCAGTGCTTCTGGTCGTATTGGATTTCGTGACCATTGTCGGCCACTGGATTGACAGCCGATTCCTCGACAGCGTTGAGCTGTCGCCAGAAGCTGTCTTCGCGCTTGTCTTGCAACTCGTCATTCATCCTCTCGCGGCGAAGGAACTTCGATTCTTGCCAAACTTGCGCGACAACAGGATCATCCGGCGCCAATTCGTGAAGGCGACGAGCAACAATCTCCGACTCGGCGTACCGCTGTTCGTGATTGAGACTGTTGTATTCATTCACCTGATCCGCGATCTTCTGCTGTAGTTTGACCTTCAATTCGCGGTCGCGATCGACACTGTTGAGTACAGCTTGATTCTGTTTATCCAGCTCGATCTGCGCGCCATGGGCCTTGATGTACTCCTGCGTATCGTGGAGGGTTTTGTCGATACGGCTTAGCAGCTCGTGCTTCTGCGATTCGGGCAGCTTCGAGTCGTTTACAATTTGCTGTGCTTCGTGCAACGCGGCCAGCGAACGTTCCGAATCTTTCTCGCGGAGGCGAACCGCTTCGGACTGACGTTTTAGAACTTCGGAGTCGATCTTACGTACGAGAAGTTGCTGAGCCTCGTCGGCGGAGTCGATGAACGACTTGTGGGACTGATTTGGCGACGGTAGCGATTTGGTTGCCGCTTCCGATGCGTTTGGGTTTGTCGCCGCTGAAGTGTTGCCGGGCGGCGGCATTTCTTCAGCCGCGGAGCTCACTTCGGGCTTGGCCGGTTTTTCGACTGGTTTGCCGGGCAGGGCGGCCAACATTTGTGGACCGTCGTCCGGCTGCGCGCTGCTGGGCGCAGCAAGCGGCGTTTGCGAAGTTCGACCTACCGGAGGCAGGGGAACAGGCGTGATCGACGAACGGTCGTTGCCGGCCTCGTCGCCGTAAGCGGTCGGAGTTATATCGGCGTAGCGGTCCTTAGACTGCGTCCCAATTTCGGCCGTCTGAGCGGATGGCCTTTCGTATCGTGCGGCGGGATTCGCTGCTGCAACGCTTTGCGGTTGGCGGGCTTCCTTTTGTTTTGCCTGGGAGATATCCCAGGCCAAAAGTGACGGCCGGTCTTCATCCGGCAGGTATTGAGATTCTGGAACGCCAAGTGAATTAGCGGCTTGTGTCAGTTTCTCGGCCAGGTCGATGTCGCCGGATTGCAGGGCCTTGCGCGCGGCGACTAGCTTTTCTTCCGCTTGCTGCTTGGCCGACGAGCCCGACAACGAGGAATTGTTCGGCGATATTTCGTCGGCCGCGTGCCGCGGCGGCATCAGGCCCGAATTGGCGTCCGCAAGCCGCTGATCGCTGGAGCCGCGCGGCAAAGGAGCACTAGGTAGTGCCCATGTTGAATTCGAATGGCTTGGACCCTTGGCGACGGAGTCGACCGGCGATGGGGCCGCGACAGTAGCCAGGTTGCGCGGCTGGTCTT
>DASZZA010000558.1:0-5515 GCA_035545135.1 Lacipirellulaceae bacterium
CCTTTGTAGAAACTCGCGAACGTGTGGGAATGAACGACGTCGTTATCTCGTCCCTGGAAACCCCAGACCATGACAAAGTAATGGCCCCTGAGAGCAGATCGATGATTTGCCGGCTTCGCATCCAATGACGAGGAAAGGAAAACAAACACGGCAAAAAGGCTAAGAAGTCTCACAATCGTGCACATTCTGACATTGCTACGGCCAATGAACGTCGAGAGAAGCCGATCAGATCCCAATGATGACATTAGGGCGCGAGGAGCCGCATCGTCCGATCGGGCCAACCTGGATGACCGATTAAAATGTCACGCGCGCTCGGACCGAGATCCAGCAGGAAACCGGATCTCGGCTAGAAGGGCGTCGTACGGTTGACGAGTCTAGCTCAATAGCAGACCCACACATAGAATCCGTCAGGCGTCAGCCGCCAACATGAGCCAACACCGTAGGCCCACCATCGACCACGCCAGAAGCGCCGGACGTGACCGTAATAGATCCCGCCATAGTAGCGGCGGCCGACAACCCACCTTCCTCGGGCAACGTTCCTTCGAACATTCCTATGAGCGACGTTTCTGCGGACGTTTCGCCGAGCAACGGAATTGCGATAGGCCCTTCCGCCCCGATTGAAGTGACGGGCACTGTTCATTCCACGGAACGACCCACGGTGTGCGCGAGCAAAGCCGCCACCGCCGTGAAATCCACCGCCGCCACGAAATCCGCCGCCACCCCGCCTCGCGTCGGCGGCGGAAAGAAGGGCCGTAAAACCAATAAGAAGAGCGGAGAAAACAATTACCAAGCTGAGTCTGAGACTGGGTGTCATGATACGCGACTCCGAACTAATATCGGATTTGGTTGCCGTTTAGTCAGTGCAATGAAACAATTTTAGATCAATGGAATAGTGAGTAAAATGAAGATGGTAGAATAGTCTTTTTCAAGAGACCCGTCATCGTCACGTCGATCTTAAAAAAATTTGGCGTGTGATTGGGCATATTGCGAAATGCATAGAGCAGGCGGAATGGAATTCCTGGAAAAGCCGATTGCAAGGGCCGTTCCGCCAGAAATCATTTTCCGAGCACTCGCCGTCTTTTGTTACGGTCTCGACAACGATTGCCGAGCCAGGGGTATGTCCACTTGGGTCGAGCAGCTCGTCCAGAACTGATCAACCCAGCGGTCGTTTAATACCAGCGACGACAGACGTGACCCACACCCCACACCGCACACCTACGGACACCGCGTATCGTTCTTCTAGATACACATACGCCGTTAATTCGCGTTCTTCCCACGCCACATCCGTAGGCAACCGATGTTGATACGCCGGCTGACTGATGATGTGACACGGATGGCATCGCTTGCGCCGACGTAGCGAATGCGAAGGCGATGGCTGCGGCAGCAATGAGCTTGATCATGGCATCTCCCATTCACAGTTTGTTACGGCAATGCCCCTTCCGCTAGCTCGCAATCAGATTGCCTCCGGGAAACTGAACGGTCAACGGCTCTCTCGAATACGCGATCGACAATAAGGACGAGGCATCGCGACGAAGCATCTGGCGAAAAAATATTCGGTATGCCGAGATTTTCTGAGAAGCGTTCACCGGCGAGATTTTTGATCTAAGTTGAATGGGCGTACTTGGTCCGCGCAAAATAAAGAGCGGCGGATCTGTCGATCCACCGCTCCTTGCTCGTCCGCTTCACGCTTTTAATAACCGTAGACTCCGACGCCACCTGGGCCGACATGAACGCTGACTCCGGGGCCGCCGTAATAGCCGTCATAATACCCGTAGTCGTAGCCATAAGGATAATAGCCATAGTCGTCATTGCGGCCATAGCGGCGCAGTTTCTCACGATCCTGGTGGTCTAAATAGTAGCCGGCACGATCTTTGGCGCGCGCATTCTCAACACCGCTGATCGAGTCTGCTTGCGCAATAGGGGCGACAAAGCTGACGATCAATGCCGCGCTCGCGGCTGCAGCCCAATTCCGTTTCATTGCTTGCTCCTTCCTGGCGCGTCCAAGAATTACGGACGCAGCCGTATATGAAGGCAAACGCCGGCCCTGCCGGGGTGTTCCGCGCGGCTTGGCGACGGAGTAACACACCCGAGACCATGCGCCGCCCTTGAAGCCGCATTTCCATCATATGACGGGGATTGCAGTTTTGCGACGATCCGTACGCAGATGGAAAAGTCCCGCTTTGTTCGCGTTGAACAGCATAATTCCGCCTACGACATACTGTGTGCCGATCTTTGGTTTGGGAGGGCCAGCATGCCGGAGCGTGCGGAGGCCGCGTGCCAGCAATAAATCCGTATGAGTAGGAGGCGATTAATGCAGCGAGCGTTGGGCTGAAGATGACAGGCGACCGGCAAAGAAAAATGTTGTCGATCGATGCGGAACTGCTTCGCGCGGCCTACGAGTATTCGCGCGAAAGTGGCGACAGGCTCGATGATATCTACGACAATGCGCTGCGAGATTTTCTGAAGAAGAAGGGCCAGCCGGTCAGTCTCAAGGAGGCATTCGAGCAGAGTGCGCGTCGGACACCGGCCAATGATCGGGTGCCTGCTAAAAAGGGCAGCAAGCCGAAGCGGCGACGCTAGAAATTGGCGGAATGTGTGTCCCCGCTGCCAGAAGCTCATGTCGTGCAACCTTTGCAGTGCTCTCTGGTTGCACAGAATGACTTCAGGAGGATTCTATGACGCTTTCAGCAGATATGCGGGCCTGCGTGGACCTTTGTACAACCTGTTCCAGCACGTGCTTCAACGAGGCGATGAATCATTGCCTCGAGGCAGGTGAAGACCACCTCGAGCCCAAACATTTTCGGCTGATGATGGCGTGCGCGGAAATCTGCAGGTCTTCGGCGACTGTCATGCTCACCGGTGTGCCGCAACATGTTTTTGTCTGCAATGCCTGCGCTGAGATGTGCCGGGCCTGTGCCGACAGCTGTGAGAAAGTCGGCGACATGCAGGATTGCGTCGCGATCTGCAGAAAATGCGCCGAGAGCTGCGAGCAAATGAGCCGCAGCGTGCAAAAGGCAGCGTGACTCGGGTCACTCTTAGAATCTGAACTTCATGCCTCCGTAAGCCGCAAATGGCATGGCTGGGACGATGGTCCGCGCGTCGGTGAAATCGATCGTGTCGAGAGACGCTTCTGTGCCTTCTTCCGTATCGAAGTAATTGCCGAACGTGCCGTAATGCGTATCGAACAGATTATTGATCAATCCATAAAGCTGGATGTGGTCGGTGATATCATAGGACGTGTGGAGATTGACTTGGGCGTAACCGGCGAGAGGTTTGTTCAAGTTCGATTCATCGCCAAAGAAGACCTGATCGCTGGCAGCGATGAGATCAGACCCGAACTTCCACTTGGGCGTCAGCCAGTAATCGAACCCGGCTTTGAAGCGGTGTCGCGGAACACCCGGCAGCCTGTCGCCGGGATGCACGTTGATGCAATTCTCCTCAGGATCGCCTGAGCACGGAACGACGTCGGGCGAGGGGTTGTTCGGAGAAGCCAGCTCAAGCGACGATTGAAATGTCGGATCGATGAAGGCGTAATTCGCGTAGAGGAACAGACGCTGGGTTTGATAGCTGATGGACGCCTCGATGCCTTGGCGCAGTGTATCGCCTGCGTTTTGGAAGAAGCCGCGGCCGGACGTCGGAGAGGCGACGCTGATAATGTCGTCCTGATTGAGCGTTCTAAAAAGCCCGAGGCTCCAGTTGATCTTCGATGCCGTTAGCCAATTAGACGTCTCGCCACGAAAGCCAGCTTCCACAGTCCGCGAAACGACTTGTTGCAGAGGGGGATCGCCAGTGAGGAAGCTTTCGATGAGGCAGGGATTGTCCGGGTCGGCGCAAGCAAGCTCCGCCGGTGTTGGTGCACGGTTAGCTTCGGCGTAGCTCGTGTAGAAGGTGAGGCCCTTCGACAATTGAGAGGTCGCACCGCCCATCGGATTGAAGCGCTGATATGTATGCGAACCGTTCAAGAATGGATCTTCGCCGGTTTGGTCCTGAAGCTGTAGCTTCGCGAAATTATATCGCCCGCCGGCCGTGAGGCTGAGGCGGTCGTTCACGTCGAATGTGTCGGTGAAATAGACGCCGTAGTAATCGTTCGTCGTCGTCAAGCGGCGCGGTGAGATGTCGTCGGGACCCGTCAGCGCGATACCCAAAGGCGTCAGCACGAAATCGGGACCGAAAGTTCCAAGTTCGCTCGATGCGCCATAGGCGACGTGCCCATGATCGATGCTGCCGCCAATCAGGAACTGGTTGCCGTGATCGAACACTCTCGCCCTCTCGACGGCTTGAATCGTGCCGCCAAGGCTGTCAGCATTTTGGGACGTATTGTCGAGCGAACCGATTGGCGCGCCGCCTCCGATCGTCGAAGGCACGCCGCCATTGGCTGACGTGATCGGCTCACCTTCGAGACAGAGAAAGCCGTTACCGCAATCCTCGACCTCAAGAATGTTGGCGTCCACGTGTGCTTGTCGGAAATGGCGATAGTAGGTGACACCGGAGAACGTGAGCGTGTCCGTGGCTTTCACCGAGCCATTGATCGAAACCATTTCCATGTCGTTCTGGGTCGTCTGGGGGTTCGTGTAAACGCGGTCCCAACCCAAATCGAGTAACTGCACAGGTGCAGCGGTGACGGCGCCGACGAAATTGTCGGCACCAGTGAAGTTGACGTGGAATTCCGCTTCGCGGTTTTTGAATCCGAGGTCGGCATACATCCGGTGGATTTCCGCGGGCGAGAATTGCCGCCAGCCATCATCATTGATGTCTTCGGCGGCGATGAACATGGCCCAGTTGCCGGATTGCGCGCCAACCGCGCCCGAGCCCTGGATGCGGCCGAACGAACCGCCGCGAACATCAAACTCGGCGCCATGGAAATTGAAGCCGTCGCGCATATCGACGCTGATGGCGCCACCAATGGCATTTAGACCGAACACTGGGTTACTGCTCATCACCGTCATGTTTGAGATGGCATTCGACGGCAGGAAATCCCAGTTGACGATGTCGCCAAAAGCTTCGTTGATGCGGACGCCATTTTGATAGACGGCCAATCCCTGCGCCTGGCCGTTCACAGGAGAAGATGAAAATCCGCGGTATTGCACGTCGGTTTGGAATTCGTTGCCCTGCAGATCACTGACGATTACGCCGGGCACGCGAGATTGTAGAACTTGTTGAGCGGTCACATCGCCCGTGCGTTGAATGTCTGCTGCCGTCGTGCTGCTGACTCCCATTGGAACTTTTTGGATCGGAATCTCGCTGCCGCCGACCGGCGACATCTTGATCTCTGACGGTTGCGCCGCTTCGACCGCAGCTGCACTTTCGGAAGGTTCGGATGGCTGCGTCGTGGTTGGCGGCGGCGCGGGAGCTGCTGCGACGGGCGCCGGGGCTTTCTTCTTCGGCTTGGCCGCTTGTTTGACGGGCTTGGGTTTCGCTTTCTGCTGCTTCTGGATCACTTCCACTTCGGGCAAAGCCGTACTCGGAGCATTGCCGGGAGTGCCGGGCGGCATTGGCGTTCCTGCCGCCGGCGCCT
>DASZZA010000559.1:0-4975 GCA_035545135.1 Lacipirellulaceae bacterium
TAAAGGGGCTAGGACACGCCTGTTCGGCATGCGCCGAACAGGCACGGCGATGTCGTTTTTGTTCAAATCCGCGGCTATCGCCCGAACAATAGATAAACCAGCATCGCCACGAACGGCACGCCGAGCGCCGCGCCGAGTATGTGTGCCGGCGACTGGTTGATGAACCGCTCGAGCGGACGTCGGCTGCTTTGGAAATCGCGGCATTGTTTGGCGGTACTGGTCCACTGTTCGGCGACACCGTCGAATTGTGCCAGCGCGGCGGCGAGCTCCGCCTTGCCGACTTCGGCGAGCGATTCGATCTGTTTCGCCCCGGCGAGGATTTTTCGCGCTTGCGACATTTTGAACCGTCGCACGGCAAGTTCCTTGGTCGCGCCGACGTTATTCAGTGTGATGCCATGCTCGGGATTGAATTTGAATCCTGGCTCGATGTCGCGCCGCCATTGCAGAAGTTCCATGACGGTTTCGGGCTCGAGACCTGGAACGCCGTAAAGCTTCAGCCGATCGACGTCGTTGGCCGATTCGATGCCGAACGATTCCAACATGACGACCTCGGACGCGTTGAGTCCCGGAATGCGTCGCCAGTCGTCGCGAATCAGGAACCCGCGCAAGAAGTCGCTTTTTTGCGACTCGCGAAGTTGCACGATCACATCCTTGAGGTTTTCGGCAGCATGACGGTAGAGATAGATTTCGTTTTTCAAATCCTCGTTCGCGCGATTGAATCGCTCCTCGCGTTGGCCAAATTGAGCTTCGATCGATTGGGCCCGCCTGAGCAACATTTGCTGTGCCTTTTCCAACCACGCGTCGTAATCGTCCTTAGTTTTGCGGTGTGCGCGAGCCTGTTTGCTAATGAGGAGCATTGCGGCCAACGCCAACGACAGCGCTGTTCCGGCGGCGAGCACCAGACCGCCGGCGGCTCCTCGAACGAATACGCTGGCGAAGCAGCCGATCCACGACCCGGCCATCAACAGGGTCAGCCAGTCAGGCCAAGCGAGCTTGGGCATGTCTTTGGGCTTTCGCAGCACCGGCATATGCGGCAGGGCCAGTCGCTGCGAGGGAAGGTCGGCGTATCGCACCTCGGGCAATTCGAGAATGCGATGGTCGAACACGGCCAGCCGATCGGCCGAAACGATCGTCGTTCCGCCGGGCGGAACGAAAAACGTGGGGCCGCCGTTGTCTTCGATCCGGCACCACGGGCACTCGGCAAGTTGCGAATAATACACATGGGCAGAGTCGAACGAACAAGTTTTGCGGCGCTTGATCAGCGTATCCAGCTCCTGTACCCATTGCGACGGGAGTGGTCTGCCGTCGGTATCGCTTTCACCGCAGCGGAAAGCGCGCTCGAACAGCTCCGCGAGGCTCGGCGGCAAATCTTCCAATCAAAGCGACGCGGGGGGGCGGGTCGACCCGCGTAGCAGCCTTGTCTCTCGAAAAGGCGAAGCGGCGCTCCGCGATCGCCTTTTCGATGGAAAGGTCTCCCACGCCGTGATAGCGGCCGGCGAAAGGATGCCGGCCCACGAAGAGCAAATGGAAAATCAACACGGCGAGTCCGAATCGATCGTGGTTCGGCGTCCGGGCCACCTCGCGCAGCTTCTGCGATTGCAGCTCCGGCGGTGTAAAGTGTGGGGTGCCCACGGGACAATTGAACGTGCGCGTAGCCGTCGTAAGCTGAAAGGAATCGCAGTCGATCATCCGCACACACATCCCCTGATCGACCAACAGATTTCCTTGGTTGACGTCGCCAACAACGATGTTGGCCGAGTGGAGCATCTGAAATGCGGCCGCGGTATTCCTTGCGGCAAGTACCAAGTGATGCCAGCCGACGTCCGGAAAGTGCCGACGTCGGTTGGTTGTGCCGTAAAGCTCGTGCAGCGGGCGGGCACCGGACATTTTAGTCATCAAGATGCCGGCCGGTTTTCGTGTAACCGAATCGAACAATAGGGCTCGCGGCCAGGCTGCGATGGTTTCCAGCGCTGTTGACCAGCACGAAACCATGGCCTCGATTTTGGCGACCTGGTCAGCGGGCAGCGGCTTTTTATGGTAGACCTTGGCCAAGAGCGACGGTTCCCCGTCGACTTCATAGACGCCGCCCTCGCCTCCTCTGCCGATCTGCGTTCCCAAAGGGACAGCGCGGCAGACAGAGTCAAGCAGCACCGTCCTCGGTTCGGATGGCAAGGATAATCGTTTTGTCATCGTCAGATCGAAGCTGAACGGAATCGGACCCCAAAAACGCGCGCAACCCGTCGCTCAAGCTCTCCAGGTCCGCGCTGGACCGCAAGGCACGGAACAGCGGATCGAAAAATGGGACGTGAGGCGTCTGGTTGTCGAATCGTAACGCGAGTCTTTCCAGGCCGTCGGTCATTAGGGCGAGGCTCGAGCACTGATTAGTCGTGGTGAGAAACTCCAATTGTGCCTGGAATTCGTCGGAGGTTAGAAAGTTTGTCGAGTTCACATATTCACCGGATTGCGGCCAGAACACGACGCCATATAGTCCGCCATTTCCTAAGATGATTGCCCCGTCGCCGATTTGAAAGAACGACGACAATTTGGGCCCGATAATCGCCACACAAAGCGTCGTCGCGAAATCGCGTGTGTTGCAATCGTGCGACGCGGCCGCATCGACAATGCGCGTGCGGGCATCTTCGCACCACTCGACTGCGTCTTCGAATCGCAGGGTCTCTAACTCGCCGTGCGCTTCAAAGTACTGCGCAGCATTCTCGATAATGGCATTGCAAGCGATGTTCGAACCCACATCGCTGTGTTTCGCGCTCCCCGCCCCGTCGGCAACGCAAGCAACGAGCGTTCGCCGGGAATCTTCCCCGAACACTCGCACGCTATGGGTATCCTGACACGGGGTTTGATCAGCCTGATGGCTGGGCCCCTGCAGGCTTTGGCCAATGTGTCGCCACACATTTCACCTACACGGCGGCCCAGCCTCGTGGCCCGGTCGTCGGATCTTCGAGCGGTACTTCATCTCCGGGCGACGATCGGGACACAGCCTGTTGTGAATTGGAAAGCCAACTGAAAAGTTCTCGAAACTTCATTCCCTGCAGCCAAAGCGGCTTGCGCACGCAAATCTCCTCAAGTACGGTCATATTCGCCCCTTCGACACCGACGGCAAAGAAGCAAAACGATTTCTTGTTTTCGCCTTCGTGAACGCGGGAGACGACCGGCTTCCAATGATCGTTCGGTTCGCCATCGGTGATGAGGAACGCCCACGGGCGGTAATAGGCAATGCCGTGTTCACGATAACTGGCCTTGCGCTCCTCGATCATATCGAGCGCCGTGGTGATCGCCTCGCCCATTGGCGTACCGCCGAAAGGCAACAACGTGGGCGGTTCGAAGCTGGGGGCTGTGACGAATTCCACGAGTCGATTGACTCTCCCGCCGAAGGTGACGATCGCCACTTCGACGCGCTTGGATGCCAATGGATCGGCGAGCAGCTCTTGCTTGTACGACTGAAGGCCTTTGTTCAACTCATCGATTCGCGGCCCCTGCATCGACGTGGATGTATCCACAATCAACACGCACGGCACGCGGGGCTCGGGGTTCTCGGCAAATTCGACGGAGGCGAAGGCGTTGTCTGACGAGATTTGTTCCATTGCTGCTTCTAGGAAATGGAAGGACCGCCTGCGGGCACAATAGAAGAGGAACTTTCTTTATACCTTCCGGGGGGGATGAATTCAACGGCTCCTGCTGCCAGACGGTGATTTTGAGGATGACCTATTCCAGCATCGCCAAACAATTGGACCTCCGGCTATGATGGTGCTTCGACGCCAAAGTGCCGCATTTTGTTCCCACACGCCAAACCAAGACGTGTAGGCATTGATGAAAACACGAATTCTTGTGCTCTGTGTAGGGCTGCTATCGGCGTTGCCAGTGGCGATTGGCGGACAAGCTCGATCCAAACCAAATATCATCTTCATTTTGGTGGATGACCTCCGCTGGGACGATCTCGGATGTGCCGGTCATCCGTTTTCTCGAACACCTAATATCGACCGCATTGCGCACGAAGGCGCTTGTTTTCTCAACGCATTTGCGACAACTCCGCTCTGCTCGCCGAGCCGTGCCAGTATTTTGACCGGCGAATACGCCCACACGCACGGCATCACCGACAATACTGACCACAGCGTACAAAGTCACCTATTGCACACATTTCCGCAGGAGCTACAACGCGACGGTTATGAAACGGCGTTCTTCGGCAAATGGCATATGGGCAACGACAGCACGCGCCGCCCGGGCTTCGATCGCTGGTATTGCCTGCACGGACAGGGTTCAACATTCGATGCGGTCGTGAACGACGACGGACACGAGGAGCAGACGCACGGCTATGTCACGGATGTATTGAACGAGAAGGTACTTGAATTCATCCGCCGGCCGCGGTCGCGGCCCTTCTTTGTTTACTTTTCTGAAAAGGCAATGCACCCGGAGACCCGCCAGGGCCCTGACGGTAAGCTCTCGGATCCGAACGCGTCGAACTTTATCCCAGCGCCGCGGCACCAGCAATTGTACGAAGGAGCGAAAATTCCGCGCCGCCCCAACTGGAGCGTTCCGCCGCTCGATAAACCTGCACTTCAGCAGAAGATTGCCGGCCTCCCGCCGCTTGGGCCAACGACCGGCAGCAGCGACACGGTCATTCTGAATCGCTTGAGGATGCTGGCCTCGGTCGACGAAGGCTTGGGCGATATTTTGAAGACACTTGCTGCTGCGGGCCAGCTTGACAATACGCTCATCGTTGTAACCGGTGATCACGGCTATTTTTATGGCGAACACTGCCTCAGTGTCGAGCGACGTTTGGCGTATGAGGAGAGCATTCGCATTCCGATCGTGATGCGCTATCCGCCGCTCATCAGGGCCGGTGCAACGCTAAAGGATTTCGCCCTCACCATTGACTTTGCGCCAACATTTGTCGAACTTGCGGGCGGCGCGATCCCGCCTCAATATCAGGGGCGTTCGCTGTTGCCGCTATTGAAAGGCG
>DASZZA010000560.1:0-3492 GCA_035545135.1 Lacipirellulaceae bacterium
TCCGCCCTGGACAGCCAAGCCCGGTAATTGGTATATCTTGACCTGCTTCACAGATTCACTCTATCTTGGGTGGTTTACGGGACGCCGGGCGATGAAGCCGCAGCCATGGCCGCACTAGCCCTATCGTTTGGCGTGGTTACGATTTTGGCAGGCATTTCACGTCTGCTTCACGATATAACATAGTTAGAACACAGAGTTTGTAAGTAGGAGGATCGACAAGGTGGCCGCCTCAGTAATGGAACGGGTTAAAGATATCGTCGCCGATAACCTGGGCGTGGACCGAGAAAAGATCACGCCGGAAACGTCGTTTGTCAATGATTTGGGCGCCGATTCGCTCGATACGGTCGAACTGGTGATGGAGTTGGAAGAGGAGTTCGACATCAATATTCCGGACGACGCCGCGGAAAAGATTCAGACCGTTGGTCAGGCCGTCGAATACATTGAAAAGGGCGTGAACGGAAAAAGTTAGTCGCAGGCCAAGGCTGCATTCCTTTTCATTTGTCACTGGTCTCTGCGCGGTTGGTCTCCCCAAAAGGTTCCGGGGTTCAGGGTTCAGTTCGATTCCTGAACGCTGAACCTGAGCACTGAACCCTTTTGTCTTTTTATGAAACGGCGTGTTGTCGTCACTGGCATTGGCGCGGTCACTTCGTTGAGCTGCAAAGTCGACGACTTGTGGCAGAGGATTCTGCGCGGTGAGAGCGGCGTTCATCCGCTCAAGGTCTTCGACACTCGCGATTTCAAAGTGAAGTTCGGCGGCGACATCTACGATTGGTCGGCCGACGGCTACATCGATCGCAAGGAAGAAAAGCGGATCGATCGCTTCACGCAGTTCGCGCTTGTGGCCGGAATCGACGCGGTGAACGATTCGGGGCTGGATTTCTCCAAGGAAGATCCGTTCCGTTGCGGCGTGATTCTCGGTTCCGGCATCGGCGGTCTCAACGAAATTGAAACGCAGCACGAGCGGCTCTTGACGAAGGGCCCGGACAAAGTTTCGGCATTCACGATTCCCAAGCTGATGGTAAATGCCGCCAGCGGCAACGTTTCGATCCGCTTTGGACTGCGCGGCCCGAACTACGCCGTTTCAACCGCTTGCGCGAGCGCGGCGAATGCCATCGGCGATGCATTCAAGGCGATTCAATACGACGATGCAGACATCATGGTGACGGGCGGTACGGAAGCCGCCTGTACACCGATGGGCCTTTCCGGCTTCGCGAACATGAAGGCGCTCTCCGAGCGGAACGACGATCCGCCCGGCGCGAGTCGACCGTTTGATGCAGACCGGGATGGCTTCGTGCTTTCCGAGGGCGCCGGTCTGTTGGTTTTCGAAGAGTTGGAGCACGCTAAGAAACGCGGCGCCCGGATTTACGCGGAAATCCTCGGCTACGGCGCAAGTGCCGATGCCGGCCACATCACGCAGCCCGATGTCGAAGGCGTGGGCGCTGCGAAGGCCATGGCCGCCGCGCTGCGAGATGCAAAGCTGAGCCCCGAGATGATCGACTACATCAACGCCCACGGCACCAGCACACCGCTGGGCGACAGGGCGGAAACGATCGCGATCAAGACGGTGTTCGGCGAGGAAGCCCGCAAGGTAAGCATTTCGAGTACCAAGAGCCAGTTGGGCCATCTCCTGGGCGCGAGCGGCGGCGTCGAGCTGGTCCTGTGCATGAAGGCGCTCGAGCACAACATCTGCCCGCAGACGATCAACTACCACACACCCGATCCGGAGTGCGATCTCGACTACACGCCCAACAAGCCGCGCGAGCGCAAGTTGCGGGCCGTAATGAGCAACAGCTTCGGCTTCGGGGGGCATAATGCCTCGATCATCGCGGGTCGTGCTGCGTAGGTGTCTGGCACGTGGTCCGTCGACGACTTTGCATCTGCCAACTTCTGTGGCGAATTCGCTGGTGTGTTCTACGGCCGGTGCGCCGTCGATCGCTCATGGCGAAATGGCCGGACCTCAAGGTAGATTGTTTGAAGCAATCTGGAGAATCAACGTGGATTTTCGACCGAATGTGAACGCCCGCTTGAGGCGGAACATTGCCGGGCTCTTATTGGCTGCCGTTCTATGCGGCGGCTTACAGGCGCGAGACGCGCTGATAAGTGTGCAACCGGCGAATGCCGCCACGCAGAGCGTTCACGATGAGGCCGTGCGGATCTTGAACAGTGTTCAGATCACGGAGTATCGGCACAGGACGCAAATCGACGAGAAGAGGGGCGTTTACCGCTGCGATTGTTCAGGGTTTGTGGGCTACGTGTTGAATCGAACGATTGCGAAGGATGATGGCAAAGGACCGCTTCACGACGGGAGGAAACACCCCACGGCGATGGAGTATGAGAAGTTTTTTGCTGCGGTGCCGGCTGTGGAGAAATTGGACGTGCCGGGGGGACAGGCCCGTTTTGCTCAGCGAGCCGCGCAAAAGGGGACGGTGCCCCGCGGTTCGCCCTGGCAGCGTGTCGTTCACCTGATGGATGCTCGCCCCGGCGATGTGATCGCCTGGTGCCACGATAAGCCCCGGCCGGGCAACACCGGGCATGTCGTTATAGTGGACCAAGCGCCGGTACGGGAACCGAACGGACTGGTGCGCGTGGTCGTGATCGACTCGACGACACTCCCCTGGCACGACGACACCGGCGCCCAACACGGTAACGGCATCGGACGCCGAACGATGTGGTTCACCCTGGACAAAGAAGGCCGGGCATACGGCTACGTCCGCGGGTCGCGAAGCTCGAAACCGAAGGTTGAATCGATCTCGGTTGGCCGGGCGTTGCCAGTGGTTGAAAAACGCACCGTGGTACGACGCGCAGCATAGGAATCTGCACGGCCGCCCCATGCGGTGGGCGACCCTATGACAGGCGTTCCGCTCTTGATTGCGAAGTTTGCGCTTTTCCCGGATACTAATGTCTTCCCCGAAATGCGCAGCCTGCGCGAATCCGAGCATACGGGAGCCGCTTTCGGCGCGAATGATGGCACATCCGGTTCGGATTAGCTTGAGGCTGCGAAATAGCGCTGCCGCTCTCGGCGTGAGTTTCGTATTGTTGTCCTCCGTTGGCGCAGCGCACGCGCAGTCGTTCAGCATCGGCGCCAACTTCACCGCGATCACGCGGCAGCAGACACGTACGGTGAGCGGATTTGTCATCGAGCCGCCGGATACGATGGGGGCTGCCGGGCCGAATCATTTCGTCGCCTTCAACAACGGCAGCTTTTCGATTTACAGCAAAAGTGGCAGCCTGATTAGCCAGACAAGCGACACGAGCTTTTGGACCAGCGCGCTTGGCACCGACCCAGGCGGATTGACCGATCCGCGCGTGTTTTACGATCCCTTGAGCCAACGGTGGTTCGCGAGCATGGTCACCACCGACCAGGCGACAAACAACTTCATTCTTATCGCCCGATCGAATACGCCCGATCCGACACAAGGTTTTAAAGCGGTGTCGGCTTCGACGCTCAGTAATCGCTTCGCGGATTTTCCTATGTTGGGGTTCGATGCGAAC
>DASZZA010000561.1:0-4607 GCA_035545135.1 Lacipirellulaceae bacterium
ATGCTCCGCCAACTCGAACTTACAGCACAGCAGGTCCTTATTGAAATCAGAAAGGCCACAAATGAGGCCGTACTAAACTGGGGATGAGTCAGCGGCGTTTTTGCTTGCGGCAGCCGACCGTCCAGGTACAATGAATTGTCGTACCGAAATACTCGAGGTTTGGTACCAGCGCACGTTGGCAACAAGATCACTCCACGCGACTAATGCACTCACTCTCATCGCGCCCTTCTACGGGCGCCGTAAGTGGCCGATAAACACCGGCTGCTGTTGTGCATTTCAATTCAACCGTGTTGGTTTGTCCCGCGAGGAGTCTATTCATTGAGTCGCACGCTGAAGCATTTGCTGTCGTTGATCGTTATCGTCGGGGTTTATTGGTCGACCGCGTTGTCGGCCATCGCCTACGTAGTAGGCGGTAGCCCCTGGTCGGGCTCGCCGGTTACGCTGACGTATAGTTACGTCAACGTGTTCGATGGCGGCATCAAAATGCCGGATGGAAATCCGCTGCCGAATTCTCTCATCAAAGGATCGATCGAAGAAGCGCTCGGCCTGTGGAGCAGCGTTGCGCCGATCAATTGGGTCGAAGTTCCCGACAGCAGCGCGTCCACGTTGCGCTTCCGCCATATTTTTATCAATGGTCCGGACCCGCCTCCGCCCGCCGATCCGATTGCCAAAGCGCAGGCCACCTGCATCGGCCACGGATTCGCATGCGAAGTCCAATACGACGACAGCGATCGCTGGCAGGAAATTGGAACGCAACCTAATCCTGATATCCTGGGCGCCACGATCCATGAGGTCGGCCACATTCTTGGCCTGCAGCATTCCGCAGACCCGGCGGCTAACATGTATTGGATTTTTAACCGTTTCAGCGGACTCGGCACCGGACAATTATTTCCCGACGACATCGCCGGCATTCATGCCCTCTACGGGGTGGGCAAAGGTAGTGTTACGCCAATCGCCGTTCCGGAGCCGAAATCGTGGCTCTTGCTAGTGGCCATGCTGTGCGCTTGGCCGCTAGCGGGTCGAAATCGCGGCCGTGCATGGGCATTCGTCCGGCGCTAACTGCGGCCAGATAGACCGTTGGCACAGTTGTTGCACGCACTCTCGTGCTTCGGCGTGCGTTCGAACCGTCTTCGCCCACACCACGAAAGGAGTTTGAGATGGAATCATCCAGACGCCGATTTTTGCGCAATACCTCACTCCTTGCAGCTGCCGGTCTCGCAACGCCGCACGCCTTTGCTGCCGAATCGGACGATACTGCCACCGAGCCGGCGCAACCGGTCGAATTCCAAACTCCACGTTCAACACGCCGCGGCGACATGTTCTACCGCCAACTCGGCAGCACGGGCGAAGTCGTGTCGCTCATCGGCGTCGGCGGCGCTCACATCGGATCGCAAAAGGACGCCGACGAAAGCATCCGCATCATTCGCACGGCGATCGACCACGGCGTCACCTTCATGGACAACTCCTGGGATTACCACAACGGCGAAAGCGAGCGTCGCATGGGCCGCGCGCTCAAAGATGGTTATCGCGACAAGGTCTTTCTCATGACCAAGATCGACGGCCGCACCCGCGATTCGGCCGCCAAACAGATCGACGAATCGCTCCAGCGCCTCGGGACCGATCATGTCGATCTCATGCAGTTCCACGAAATCATCCAACTCGATGCGCCCGACCGCATCTTCAGCAACGGCGGTGCCTGGGAGGCCATGGACGCCGCGCGCAAGGCCGGCAAAGTTCGCCACGTCGGCTTCACCGGCCACAAAGATCCATTCGTCCATCTGCGAATGCTCGACCTCGCCCAGCAGCACGGCGTCCACTTCGACTCCGTGCAGATGCCCGTCAACGTGATGGACGCTCACTTTCGCAGCTTCACCTTTCAAGTCTTACCGCGACTCGTGAAGGAAAACATCGGCCCGTTGGCCATGAAGCCCTTCGGCAGCCCGTTCATCGTCCAGGAAGTTCTGCGCACCGGCATGGCGACACCAATCGAGCTCCTGCACTACGTGATGTCGTTGCCGGTCTCAGTCGTCATCACAGGCATCGACAGCCTCAAGATTCTAAACCAGGCACTTGAAGCAGTCCGTACTTTCAAGCCGATGAACAACGACCAACGAACTGCAATCGCGGCTCGAGTTAACGGCGCAGCTCAACACGGTAAGTTCGAGCGCTATAAAACGAGTGCTATCTTCGACGCGACGGCCAAAAACCCGGCCTGGTTAGAATAGCGTATGCCCTGCGCTCTACGCATGGCATTTGTGCTTTCCCAATCGGCGAAGCCGATTGACTGCCGCATTGGGAGAGGGGGCGGCAGTTTCCAGAATAGCGAGGCGCTCTTCGCCCACCGGCTGGAGACTTTTCGAACCCGCCCAGAGCTATGGAAACGTCGCAGCTGCGTTGAATAGTCGGCGAGCTACGTCTCGCCGGTTAAGCGAGAATCCCCGTGTGTTTCCGGCGAGGCGTAGTTCGCCGGCTTTCGGCGTAGCTTTCGTGCATTCGACTTTACAGTAGCCCTGCGAACCCATCCCTTCCAGTCGCTTACCACGACTAGTTGGCTATAATCAGCTAATTGTCGCCGCCGCCGAGCGCGGCACGGCCGCTGCGGTCTCGGTTCGCCGACACACAATCCGCGCGGCTACTATCGTTGTCACAGAGCGCCGCGCCCAAGGACAAAAGCATGCAATCACAAAATGGTCGTCATTTCTTGATCAAAGTCGCGTGTGCGTCTTGTCTGTTCTTCATCCTGCTTCGGTCGTCGGCTCTTGCCGGATTTACGGAGCAGGGTGCCACCGTTCTCGGCGGCGCAAACTACTCGGGCCGTAGTGCGTCGCTGGCGGATATCGACGGCGACGGCGATCTCGACCTCATGTTTCAAGGCGCGCCGACGACTGGCATTACGATTCCACGACTGCTACGCAATAATTGGATCGGCACCGGCTCGATGACCTATACCGATATCACAAGCTCAATTCCTTTGGCACTCACGTCGACGGATCCGAACGGCAATTCGACCTGGAGCGCAGCCTGGGGCGACTACAATGGCGACGGCAAGATCGATGTATTCGTGGGGAAGTCCAACTCGGGCATTACGGGCACGGTGCTGCGAAACGACACGACGACGACGGGCGGAGTGACGACCATTTCGTTCTCCGATCAAAGCACGGCCATCGGCTTGAACGATCCTGGGTTCGCCCAAAACGTCGCTTGGGCCGATTTCAATAACGACCACCGGTTGGATCTCATCATTGGCATGGAGGGCCCAGAAAAGCACGAGATGTATATCCAGCAAGCGAACGGCACATTTTCCAAGCAGGGAGCGGCCGTTGGAATCCAAGCTGCCGTGGGGACAAAGTCTTACGGGTTGGCCATCGGCGATTACGACGGCGACGGCGATCTAGACGTCTACATCTCCACCTGCATCGCCGGTGCTAATATTAGAAACAATTTCTATAAAAACATGCTCAAGGAGACGGGGACGTTGAGCTTCGTTGATGTTGCCGACTCGAACGGCACCCAGAATATGAACAACACATATGGTACGCAGTTCATCGATTTCGATAACGATGGCAAGCTCGATCTGTTTGTCACCGGCGCCGATGGAGGCACGCTCGGGACCGAAAGCAAAATCTATCACAATAATGGCGATGGCACGTTTACCGATGTCGACTCGATCACCGGCCATCCGCTGTTGACCGACGTGGGCACCGACCTAAACGGCTTCAAGGCCGTCGATTACGACAACGATGGCAAACTCGATCTCTATTTCCACGACAATCTCTCCGGCACCGGTAATCAAAAACTGTATCACAACGACGGCAATTGGCAATTCACCGATGTCACCGCAGCGATGGGACTTTCGGGGATTGCCAATACGGGTGTCGGTGGTTACGACAGCGTGTGGGGCGATATCGATCTGGATGGCGATCAGGATTTGATCGACCCCAATAACCGGACGGCTGTAATCAACGGCCACACCACCGACACCCCCGAGCGAGTTTACATTAACGACGCATCGACGAACGGCAATCACTGGCTCTACGTCAAACTGCTTGGTCCAAGCTGGAACACCACGGGCATCGATTCCAGTCTCTACGCCACGCTGAACGTAGGAACTGCCGACCAGGTAACGCTTCGCCGCGAAGCAAACAGCGATGCCGATACGTTCAATCAGAGCGACTTGCCGGTTCACTTCGGTCTGGCCGCGGCCGATAACGTCGATTGGCTCCGCATCGTTTGGCCTGATGGCACCGTGCAGTTCCTCCACAATGTTGCCGCCAATCAATACATTTCCGTTTCCTATGCCAACGCGCTGCCTGGCGACTTCAGCGGTGATGGCATCGTTGATGCGGCCGACTTTATTCTTTGGCGAAAGTATTTCGGCTCGCCCTTCACGCAAGACGACTACAACACCTGGCGCGCCAACTTCGGCAAGACGCTCCCCGCGGGGCTGGGCGCTAATGCAACCGTACCCGAGCCAGCAACCCTGGTAATGTTCATTACGGCGCTAGTCGCTTTTGTCGGAAAACGCAGTCGTCACTGTTAGTGACAGCGGCAGCGACGGCGGGCGGCGTAACCCAGCAGCATTGCCGCGAGAAGAAGCAAGCCGCATA
>DASZZA010000562.1:0-6663 GCA_035545135.1 Lacipirellulaceae bacterium
CTCATAGACGGTGCCAGGGATCATCTCGTTTTCCGTCGCCCACTTGAAACATCTTTTGATGCGATCGACTTGCTTGTTGATATGGCTGCGGCACCAGTCGTTAGCGATCATGGCGTCGCGGCACGCCTTCAAGGCCAACGGGCCAAAGTCCGCCGCGTGAGTGCGACCATACAACTGGCGGACGATCTTTAAGACGGTCTTGATCATCCGCACTTCATCGGTCGGTTTGCCGTCCTTCACGTAGTAGCTGTTGGCAAATTCCACGTAGGCGACGACGAGCTCGGCCACGCTCGAGGTGTGTTTGGCCGTCGGCAGTTTGCCACCATTCTGCGCCCATTCGCCGATCTTGCGACGGTATGCCTCGCGGCTGGCAGCGGTTTTGTACTTGCCGAGATAGAAGTCGCGGCCATCGATGGTGACGATCGCTTGACCGCTCGGCTTGTGGAGCCGATAACGCGGAGCTCGCTCGGGAGAACAGATATTCGGCATGGTGCAACCTTTCTGATTCCAAAACCGGTAGACTACCGGTTTTCAAGAACCCTTTAGGCCGCACTGCCGACGTTGGCAGGTTACGTAAGTATCGTATCGGCTTGAACTTGTGAAAGTGGCGGGGACAGGATTCGAACCTGCGACCTCGAGGTTATGAGCCTCGCGAGCTACCTGGCTGCTCCACCCCGCGTCAGATTGGTTGTCGGCTGGGGTTACGATGTAAGCGCCAGCGACAGCTTTATTATTAGCGGATCGAGGGCTTTGCGGCAAGGTCGCCGTTTGCAATCTACCAGAACTACGAGCCGGTTACTTTTGTCTGTAGCCGGCCTCTGCGAGGCCGGATTAAGCGTCAAACGTCCGGGTCACAGACCCCGGCTACATTAATTTGAAGACGGCTCTAGCCGTCGAAGTTCACGCGAACCGTCGGCCGCCGAGGCAATGGGCAAGAACGCGCTACATTGAATGTTTGCGGATCATTCGTTAAGTTGGTTCGCACTCGAGGGTTTTACCCAAAGCACTTTCAGGACCGCATCGCATGTCGCATGAGCACACACACTCTGAGCACGAGCATCATGGCCATCAGCCGACGAGGAAGCGGCCCATCCATCACAAGTGGTGGTTTTGGGCGGCCATCGTGCTGATGTTAGGTGCGATGGTCATCTACGTCATGTCGCAGGACGAAGCGCTTGGTCCGGCGACTTCGGGTCAGCAGATCCCAGCGGCAACTCCTTAATGTGCACAGTTCGCCGCGTGGCTGGCGTCTTTGCAACGACCGGTCCGCCTACTACGTTGAGATCCGACAATGGACTAGTATCTCGCTGGCCGAGGCAACGTAACCCGCATAGAACGGCCCAAATTCGGCGTAGCGCGCTGAGGCTTCGTCGAACCGCATGCGGTAGACGATCTCCTTGAGAAATTCCGGATTGGCGGCCCAGAGTGTAACACCCCACTCCCAATCCTCGAGCCCAATTCCCACGGTGATGAGCTGCGTCACGCGGCCGGCGAAGGCCATGCCGCTGCGGGCGTGCTCGATCATCAGCCGGCTGCGTTCCTCCTTGGGCAGCGTGAACCAATTCTCGCCGACTTTGCGCTTCTTGTTCATCGGATAGAAGCACGTTGCACGGTATGGCGGAAAATCGGGTGTCAAGCGCTGGCGATTCATGTCGACCAGTCGATCGGCATAGCCCTTAACGCGCGTTTTGTATTCGGCGGTGTTCGGGTCCATTCCTTCGGCCGCGAGACGCTCGCCAAACTGCTCCGGAGACTGCACGTATTCGCTGATCTCGGTCATCGAGACGAACGACCAACGTGGAACAATTGCCGGCCCAAGCGGGCCCGCCATGATTCGCTGGTGAACGCGGTCGACCTTGAGCGGATCGGGGTCGAGCAGCATGACGCCAAAATCGCCCTTCTGGCCGCTCGTGATCGACGTCTGCAGCCGGATCGGAGCATCTGGCCCGCGCGGATCAAGTGCCGCAACTACTTCGCGGATACCGGCGTCGCGAGCGTCCGAGGTGAGCCGACCGATCGCCCCGTGATCGAACGAGTAAAACAGATGGCTGCAATGCCATCCACCGCCAGCCGGGGCGAGGCTCTGCGGGGTCGATTCGGTGTAGGAAGTGTGTGCGGGACGTTGCATGAAGACTGCCGAGGAAGGCTTTCAAGTTATAGCGCATGCAATCCTACCCTAAAAATGCCTGAAGAAACAGAGACCACTGACCGTGTGCCTTGCCAACCCGAAATGCGAGCACACGTGACAACAAGAAATTTGTGTGGATGGTCCGCAGCACAATTAGTCAAATACCTTGTAGAAGTCGCCTACGAGCCTTAGCAGCACCTCGTGGGTAAGGTTCACCTCGATTTGCCGGCGAGCGTTACCACCTTCTTTGCGATAGCGGGTCAGCGTGATCTCGCCTCCGCGACGGACCAGCAGCTCGTAGTAGCTGCGGCCGTCGTCATCGCGTTGCGGCGGATTGCTGCGAAGCTGGACGGCGCACGCCGCCTCATCGATTTCGACCGGCGCGATCGGCTCCATGAGGTACGTGAGACGAGTGGAAAGTGCCTTGCCTAGTCGCTCCAGTTCGGTGGCATCTGCGGCGGCTAATTCCGTCGTCGAGAGACGCAGCTGGTTGAACGAAACGGCCAAAGGATTCCGCTCGACAATGTCGCAGGTGAGCTGGCGCGGCCCAGCATTCACGGCCACTGTGGCCGGCCCACCGCTACCTAGCTTTGCGAGTTCTTGCTCGAACCGATTTTGGAGTGTCATATTTGTGCCCCCTCCGCGAGTTCAAGTGGCTCTCCCTTTTCAACGTGGTGGTCCGTTCCATCGAAGGATAACACCGCGCGTGAATCCTCAAGCACGGTTTCCAGATGCACTGGGCGACTCCATATTTTTTGCAAGTTCCGCAGTGTATCTTTCGCGTAGTCGAGCTGCAGCTCGACGCCTGTGTACGAATGCTCGAGATAAAGCTCGCCACGATTTTTGTAGTTGCCATCGCGAACGGCAATCTGTGGCCGGCCCATATTGGTAAGACTGGCCAACAGTTGCCGCTTCACCTTAGGGAATTCGCGCGACTCAATTTCATAGTACTCAGTGCTGGAGTTATAGCCAAATTTGAACAGCTTCTGTTCGCGGACGAAGTCGAGCGTGAGGAACTCGTCGATGAACGTGAGGTCGTTATGGATGCGGCGCACTTCGAAGATTTTTTCGCGGCCGATGCCGGCGTCCGTATTCCAATCGCGGCGGGCGCGGTAGTCGTCGCACTCGTCGTATTCTTTGCCAAAAGCGCCGCGGTTCCAGCGATCCTCGATGTCGCGCAACAGCTCGATTCCCAGCTTGTACGGATTGAGCTGCGTGGGCGAACTGGCCATCGTACCACTGTGGTGGTCGCAATAGTTCACAACCTCGGCCGACGTGAGCCCCTGACGCGTCATAATGGTGGAATGCCAATAGCTGGCCCAGCCCTCGTTCATGATCTTTGTTTGTCCCTGCGGGGCGAAGTAATACGCCTCATCGCGAATGATCGAGAGCACGTCGGTCTGCCAACTATTGAGAGGCGCGTGTTCCAAAAGAAACAAAAGCAAGTCGCGCTCGGGCCGCTCTGGAAATGCCTTTGGCTCTTTTCGCTTTTCCTCCAGCTCTTTGGCGACCGCGGCCAGCTTATCGGGTGGATTGATGAAGGAATCCATGTAGTTCTTGGCACGGAAGCGCGGCGGGCGGTCGATCTCGCTCTTATCCTGCTCGCCAAAATCGTACCGGCTCCGTTCCTCGCGGCGGCGAATGAATGGCGAATGGATGTCGATTTGATCCTCCAGGCTCAAGCAAACGTCAATAAACTCCTCCACCTCCTCAACGCCGACCTCGTCCATGTAGCGACGAACGCGGTTGCCATGGTTGGCCATCTCGTCCATCATCTTTCGGTTCGTTTGGCTAAACCAGAAGTTGTTCTTGAAGAAATCGCAGTGGCCATATACGTGCGCCATCACCAGCTTTTGATCGACGAGGCTATTGTTGGTCATCAAATAGGCATAGCATGGGTTGTTGTTGATCACCATCTCGTAAATCTTTTGCAGTCCGTGGTGATAACCCTTGCTGAGCCGCTCGTACTCCATACCGAACCGCCAGTGCGGATATCGGACAGGAAAGCCGCCCTTGGCGGCGATCGCATTGAGCTGATCGGCGTCGACGTACTCGAAGATCGTCGGAAAAAAGTCCAGGCCGTGACCGCGCGCATATTCCTCGATCTCGTGCTGCATCGCGACGAGTTCGGGCGGCAAGGTTGGCGTTTCGACGGTCGACATTGGTTCAATCTTGGATGTTCGCTATTCGAGACCCCAGTAATTCGCGAGACGGGCCGCCTTCGGCCCCGAAACTACGCCGCAGCCTCCACCTGAAACCGTACGGCGGCCAGACTACGAATCACGTCGTACAACCGGGGCAACTCGCGTGCCATTTGAAGCCGTGCAAGGCGAATCGCTTCGTCTGAATCATGGGCTTTGAGGCGGAGCTCCCAGTGACCGACACGAACTAAGAATGCTTGTCGTGGTTGGTTGCTTGTGGTCATTTGGTGTCCCTCGGAAAAAAGTGAGTCAGGAACTTCTTCTCGAATACGCAGACTCTGCTCACCAAAGTTACGAAAAAGAGTCCCTGACATTTTGCTAAACTCAACGCCCTTTGCCTAAAAACGTTTTTATCGATTCGTAGATAGCATCCTTGTCTTCGATCTCCGACAGCACGAGCGATTCATGGCGATCCCCGAATCGTCCTTGCAAATAGCCCAGGAACTCGCCGCTGCCGTACGGACTTTCTACCTGCCCATAGCAAAACAGGTTTACAATGGGGAGCAGGCGCTCGCCCAGGATTCTAAATGCCTCTTCGTTGTCCTCGCCCCAGTTGTCACCGTCGGAGAATTGGAAACAATAAAGATTCCAGTCCGAGGATGGAAACGTCTCTTCAATCAGTTTGGCGCACGCCTTGTACGCTGAACTGATGCGCGTGCCGCCACTTTCGCGCGTATGGTAGAACGTCTGCTCATCCACCTCCTTGGCAACCGCATCGTGAATGATGTAGCGCGTTTCGATCCCGTCATATTGGCTGGACAGCCACGTATCGATCCAAAAAGCTTCGGTGCGAACGATCTCCTTCTGCTCGTCGGTCATCGAGCCAGAAACATCCATCATGTAGATGACAGCGGCGTTGACCTCCGGGTGCTCCACCGTATTCCAGGAGCGATATTGCTTATCGGCTCGGATCGGCACAACACGCGGCTCTTCCGGTTCATAAACGCCGGTGGCAATTTGGCGACGAAGCGCTTTGAGATACGTGCGTTTGAAGTGCCGCAGCGATTCCGGTCCCGATTGGCGAATACTGTTGTACTTCGACTTCTCTTGCACGATCGATGCATGGCCTCGCGGCTCGATGCGGGGCAATTCGAGCTCTTCGCCCAGGATCGCCGCCAGTTCTTCCAGTGAGATATCGACCTCCATCAGGTGACCGCCGCCTGGATCGCTGCCAGCCTGTCCCTGACCATTCTGAGGATCACCGCCCTTGGCGATGGGTTGCCCTTCTTCGCCGTCGCCCTGGCCGACGCCTCCTGCCCCATTGTCGCCGAAGCGGAAATGAGGCACGTCGAGCTGCGGCACTGGGATGCTGACCAGGTCGCGTCCCTTGCGGCCGATCATCTCGCCGTGGGTCACGTACTTGCGAAGATTTTTGCGGATCCGGCCGCGGACTATTTGTTTGAAGCGGCGCTGATCGCGCTCGATTTTCATAATCATAGGCGTTAGTCGTAAGTCGTAAGTCGTAAGTTGTAGTCCTTATGACTTATGACTTACTATTTGTGCTCCTTCGTGTCTCCTCGCGCAAAAATGCTGGCGACGTAGTTCAGCACATCCGTCGCGCTCTCCTCGTCGTATCCATAGTCTCGAATGAGTCGTCCCTTCACGACATCGATCTTCTGCTGCGTCTCGGCATCGACGACGTTCGAAACCAGACTGGTAAGCTTGATGGAATCCTTCTGATCTTCGAACAGCTTTAGCTCGAGCGCCTTGTATAGCCGCTCATTCGTCTTGTAGTCGAAAGTCTTTCCGTCGATCGACAACGCGCCGATGTAGTTCATGATTTCGCGGCGGAAGTCATCCTTGCGGCTATCCGGAATGTCGATTTTCTCCTCGATCGACCGCATAAGCCGTTCGTCTGGTTCTTCGCTCTTTCCGGTGAAGCGGTTTTTCACCTTTTCCTTCTGCGTGTAAGCCTTTACGTTGTCGATGTAATTGCCGCAGAGCCGCTTCAATGCGTCCTCATCTGCGGCGATCGCGCGTTGCACTTCGTTCTTCACGATGTTTTCGTACTCCTCCTTTACGACGCCCAGCAAGTCGCGATACTCCTGCTTGGTTTCTTCGCTGGTGATCAGGCTGTGATGCTTCAGCCCAGCCTCCAACTCATTAAGCACCATGAACGGATTGATGCTCTTGCTTTCCGGGTGCGCCACCAGGGCGTTCGATATCTTGTCCTGCACATATCGCGGCGAGATGCCGATCATGCCCTCTTGGGTCGAATGTTCGCGCAGCTCCTTGATGTTTTCCTCGGTAAAGCCGGGAAGTGTCTTACCATTGTACAGCTTGAGCTTTTGCAACCGGGTGAGGCCGGCGTGTTTGGGCTCTTCGAGCCGCGTG
>DASZZA010000563.1:0-2823 GCA_035545135.1 Lacipirellulaceae bacterium
TACCGCTGCCATCGGCGCTCCGTCTGCCAATCGTCGCGAACTGATCGGCGGCTATCTGCCAATTGCAGGCCGATCGGCAACGCCTGCTGCGATCCTCGCTCCGGTTTCGGCTACTTCGCCGCCAGGACATCGTAGATGATCTGACCCATCACTTTCGTGGCAGCCACCAAATCGTCGATACCGACGTTCTCGTCCGCATTCATCGCCTCCAGGCCGTTCCCGGGGCTGAACATGACGACGGGAATCTTGCCGAGCACGTTGATCCACGATGCGTCGGTCCCCGCGTCCTTGCCGGCTACCTTGGGCTGGCGACCCATCACCGTCTCAAAGGCCCGGCACGCGGTACGAACGATCGGGGCATCCTTGTCCAGCACATAGCCCGGCCACCATACCAGACGCTTCATCGAGGCATCAAAGCCGGCGATCCTGCCTTTCAGTTCGTGCAATATCGCTTGGATTTCGGCTTCCGCTTCCTCGGGCGTTTCCAACGGCAATACGCGCCGGTCCAGTCCCAGCACGCATTTGTTCGGCACCATGTTTGGCACAGTGCCGCCATCGATGCGGCCAATCGAGAGCGTCGCGCGGCCGAGCAGCGGATGTGATCGCGCTTCAAGTTTACGCGCCAGTTGCCGCAGGCCGGCAATCACCTCGACCATATCCTCGATGGCATTGTGGCCGAGCCAAGGACGGGCCCCGTGCGTGGCGACGCCGCGGGTGGTAATCTCAAGGTTCAGCCGGCCCTTGGTGGCGATTTCCACCTGCATGGTGGTCGGTTCCGCCACCACGGCCATGTCTGCCTTGATATGGCCGTTGCGGCACAGGAACTGCATTCCCTTGGCGCCACCGACTTCCTCGTCACAACTGAAGACAAGAGCCAACTGCCCGCAGATCGGCAGATCAATTTCGCGCACTGCTTTTGTCGCCATTAGAATGGTAGTCAGGCCTGACTTGGTGTCGATCGTGCCACGGCCGTAAACTCGCCCATTGGCGATTTCCGCTGCAAATGGCGGGTGCGACCAGTTTTCGAGCGGCCCAGGCGGCACGATATCGAGGTGATCGTTCAGCAACAGCGATGGCCCAGGCAACCCGCTGTCCCAGCGAGCGATTACATTGGGCCGGTTCGGCTCCGCTTCGACGATTTGCACCGCGAGCCCAAGTTGGCGGCAAAAATCCGCAACGAACTTGCCTACCTTGGCCTCGTCCCCGGTAATGCTGGGCGTCTGCACCAGCTTTTGCAACGTGCCGACGATTTCGCCGCGTAGCGCATCGATCTTGTGCAACAGCGAGGCGTTTGTCGGAATTTGCCGGGTCAAGCAAAACCCCCTCTGTCCGTCGACCAACCCGCCAAACGGCCGTTGGCCAGCTACCAGAGCGCATAACACGCCCGGTTTCCAGCAACTAATTGCCAGGACTCCAGGTCAATTTCGTCGAGGGTTGGCTCAGGCGGAATATTCGAGAAGGCGCGAACGATCCAGTATGACGACACACCCGTTATGCTGACCGGCGAGTCCTTCTCTTTCCATTCGGTCGAAAGTGATGGATACCCACTGTCTGGTTGCACCGATCATGCTGGCAAGCTGTTCGTGCGTATATCGCCTCGCGATCACGACAGTCTCTCCGACGGTTGCGCCGTGCCGCTCCGCTAGTGTCAGCAACAGGTGAGCCAAACGCTTGCTCATCGGCTTGGTACCCAGAAACTGGAGCAACGCCGAATAGCATTTGCCCTTGTGCACCAGACCTTCGATCAAGCCCAGGGCCAGGTCGGGGATGTCGCGGATCAGTGTCATGAGTTCCTTGCCGGGCAACCAGAGGGCATGACTATGCTCGACGGCGATCGACGACCACATATGCTCGCCGCCGCCGAAGATTTCCGGCCCGCCGACGAAGTGCCCCGGCGTCCAGTACGCCAGGGTGATCTCACGGCCCGACGGCGCGGCATAGCAGGACCGCACCACGCCCGTCTCAATAACATGGATACCGTCGTGCTTCTCTCCTTGGCGGAAGAAGGGTCTGCCGGGGGCATAGCTCCGCCGCATCCCGCGCCCGATCACTTTCAGCCTGTCCGCCGCTTTCAAACGACCGAGAAAGTCCGGGTTCTCAGGGACTTCGACGAGCGACTCTGTGATATACAGAGCCCGTCTTTCGGAAGGTGCGATTGCGTCGGAGCCGCGAGCCGTATCATTGTCTTGATACCTGGATTTCATCGCCCGCCCCCTTCCCTACCAACAATTCAGGCTAGTTGACAGCTACCCGATTGGCAATCGTCGTGATGCGGCAGTGCAAGGACGTGAAGAAATTCCGGCTGATAGAGGCCGTCCTGCTCGAGCGGCATGGGCATCCTTTCAAGGCCAGCTAATCAGCGCGTAATAAGCGCCAGCGGAGATCAATACGAGCGAGGCGCCGATCTTCAGGGTTCCTGCAGATACACGATGCGCCATGATAGCGCCCAATATTGAACCTACCACCATCGGCCCACCGACGAGTACCGCAAGCGCCAGATCGACCCGTCCGAACGCGAGATTTCCCGCGGTCGCAAATAGCCCGACAGGTATCTGGACAACCTGCGCCAGCCCAACCGCTTCGACCGCGCCGAGACTCATCCACAGCAGGATGGGAAGCAGCACCATCGGACCCGACGATCCGGTGAGGGCGGAAAGAAATCCGGTTCCCATCCCGACCGCGAGGAGAGTCCACGGCCCCAGCGAGCGCACGGCCGGGCCTAGCCTATTGGATCGATAGATGGAGTTGGCGCCGGACACGACGGCCAGCACGGCAATGATGAGCTGTATCTTGCCAGCCGGCATGAGCGAGAAGGTGAAGGAG
>DASZZA010000564.1:0-5886 GCA_035545135.1 Lacipirellulaceae bacterium
ACACGAAGCCCGCGCTGCAAACGCCCATCACCAATAGCAGCACGGTACCCACCAGCGTGAAGCCCAGGATTCGGCCGAGCACGATGTCGCCCGCCCGAACGGGTTTGGTGACCACCGTGTAAATCGTCTTCGATTTGAAATCGTTCGGCAGGCTGAAAATGCTGATTAAGAGCGCAATCAATAGCACGAGGTACGTCGACGCGACTAACACGAAGCTGAAGAACAGCTTGCCCGGCTCGCGATAACCCGTCTTCAAGAACCAACCGGCGAACAGCAGGATGACGACGTAGACGGCAAGTGCCACAATGACGCGGCGCCGAATCGACTCTTTAATGGCCAGTCGGGCAATTGCCCACACACGCCGCGGCGATGTACGAAACAGTTCGCGAAAACCGTTGACCACGACACGGTACGTGATATCGCCTGCCTTCAGCGGCCCATGTCTCACAAGGGCAACCAGGAATCCGACTACCAACGCGAGGACCGCGAGCACCGCCACCGTCAATATAAAGTGGAACAGCGCGCTATCGAGAAATGCGTGGGCGTCCGTCCACGGATAGCCGACGAGCCAAGTCAGGAAAGGGAGAAGTGGGTTCTCGAGAACCATCGATCAGAATGTAAGATTGAAGATGTAAGATTTATGATTGCGAAAGGTGATGATCTGCGACATCAATTCCAGTGAGGCCGACCATTCTCGGCCCCGGCCGCAGTTCTCGACAAATACAAATACGTTGGCTAGTTTGGCGATGGGAGCTCGTCGTGCACTGCGCGCCGGCCAGGTCGGGCTTCGCTGTCTCGCACGATGGTGAGGAATAGTTCTTCCAGCGTGGTCGTCGGATGTTCGACGCTCAACACCTCGCCCTGGTGACGTTCGATCACCTGCCGAATTTCGTCAATACAATTCTCCGAAAGCCTCTTAGCGCGAATCTGGGTGATGTCGGCGAGCGTCAGCAAGCTATCCACACGCCCCAACTCTTTCAATTCGCCCTGGTGCAGGATCGCGATTCGGTCGCACACATCTTGCACGTCGGCCAGCAGGTGGCTGCACATGACGACCGTCGTCCCCTGATCGCGAAGCCGCAGAATCATATCCTTCATTTCGCGCGTGCCGATGGGGTCCAAACCGCTTGTCGGCTCATCAAGCAAGATCAATTCCGGCTCGTTGATCAGGGCTTGTGCGAGACCGATCCGCCTCGTCATGCCCTTGGAATACTCTTTTAGTTGGCGCTTGCGCGCCCGGTCGAGACCAACCGTTTTGATAAGGCCGTCGACGCGCTCGCTGAGCACGTCGTGCGGAATGTCGAACAGACGGCCGTAGAAGTCGAGCGTTTCCTCGGCGTTGAGAAACCGGTAGAGATAGGACTCTTCAGGCAGATATCCAATTCTCTCGTTTTTGCTGACGTCGGTCGCATCCTTGCCGAACACGAGGGCCTGGCCTTCGGTCGGGAACAAGAGGCCGAGCAGCAGCTTGATCGTGGTGGTTTTTCCGGATCCGTTGGGTCCCAGAAGGCCGAAAACTTCACCACGCCTCACTTCCAAGTCGAGCGCTCGCAGAGCACGGACCTTAGGGCGGCCCCAGAAATCGCGAGAGGTTTTCGAAAGCGCCCGCGTTTCGATTATCGTCTCATCCGCCATACTCGTTTCATTCTCCGGCAACTGATGCTAGCGCCCCACTTACCGCTACGCCAACGCTAATGCGCTGGTTCGCGCGGACAAATAATGTTGATGAATAAGACGAATCTGGGGCTAAGCAGTTCACTATAGATGCGCCGCCGCAGAGCCGCAAGGAGCCGCGAAACGAGGTTTATCAGTCCCGCACGTGGCGGTCGGTCGGACTATGCAGCGACGATGGCGTAGGAACGGGTGAGCCAGGGGGAGACCCGCGCGATCGCAAATAGCCGCGAGAGACCGGGGACAAGGACCTTCGGTAATCTTTACGGTCCGGCGGAATTCATCGCCAATTTGGCGTAGCGATTTGGGTGGCGGCGTTTATCTCGATGGATGAATGGCGCAGAACGAGATTCCAGATGATTACGTAGTCGGCCATCGACGCGAGGCAGGATCCACCGCTCACCGCGCTGCGTGTGGTTTATCCGGGTTGCCTTTCAACAGATCTTTGAACTCCTTATTGAACTTTTCGACCTTGGGACGAATCACGAATTGGCAGTAGCGATTCGCAGGATTCAAATTGAAGTAATCCTGGTGATACTTCTCGGCAGGATAGAAGTGTTTGAAGGGCACAACTTCCGTAACGATGGGCGACTTGAACGTGCCCGACATATCGAGCTGCTTCTTGTATTGTTCCGCGATGCGGCGTTGCTCGTCGTTGTGGAAGAAGATTACGGACCGATACTGCGTGCCCATATCAGCGCCCTGCTGGTTGAGCGTAGTGGGATCATGCGTTTGCCAAAAGACTCTCAGCAATTGGTCGAATGAAACCTGAGATGGATCGTACGTGATCTCGACGACTTCAGCGTGTCCGGTGCGACCGCTGCATACCTGCTCGTAGGTCGGATTCGCCACGCTGCCGCCGCTGTAGCCGGAGACTACAGACTTCACGCCGCGCAAGCGTTGGAACACCGCTTCGCTACACCAGAAGCAGCCCTCGCCGAATGTGGCCGTTTCCAGTTTGGCGGCGGGCGCATGCGAACTCCGCTGCGACTGTTTTGTTTCGTTCGATTTTTCGGCGGCCATAAGCGCGGCTTCCCTGTTGGACAATTGTGCAACTTGGCAACAGACGGCAATTAGTCCCAAGCCGAGGCACGAGAGCGGTCGTAATGCCGTCATACGCTTACTTCCCATTGGAATTCTCGCACAGTAACTTGATTCGACAAATCTGTTATAGTCGATACCGACGGTTCGCACAGTATCTCGGCTTGGACCGGTAGTGGACGACTCCGGGACTGCTGCGTGCTGCTTTGTTTGGTATCGGTCCGCGTACAATTCGACATGGACCACTCCTCAGACGTCTCAATTAGTACGAAGGCGTCACTTCGAACGGCGCGGACGCTCGCGTACGTTACAGTCGGCTACAACGTGTTGGAAGGTTTGATTTCGATCGCTTTGGCAATCCTGGCCGGCAGTTCGGCCTTGCTAGGCTTCGGCATCGATAGCTTTGTCGAATCGCTCTCTGGCGGAGTGATGGTGTGGCGATTCACGCATGTCGATCACCTGACGGTCGAACAAGCGGAGCGTCGAGAACGCATGGCAATTCGACTTGTTGGTGTTTCGTTGATCATCCTGGGCGGATACGTGATGTACGAGTCGGTGGAGGTTCTTTACTTAGGCGAGCACCCGACACGAAATGCCGCAGGGCCTGTGATCGCCATTGTTTCCCTAATTGCCATGCCAATCCTCTACGTGTGGAAGCGACGCATCGCCCTAGCGATAGAAAGCCGCAGCCTGGCTGCCGACGCTAAACAAACACTCGCTTGCACGATGCTTTCCGTGGCGCTGCTGATGGGAACCGGATTGCACTATCTGTTCGGGCTTTGGCAAGCGGATCCAATCGCCGGCTCGGTGATTGCGGCGTACGTGGTTCGCGAGGGATATAGAGCGTGGCGCGAACACGAACCGTGCTGTTGACAATACAGACGTCGGGGCGCGGATTTTCGTGGCCCGAATTCGCAGCTGGTTGCAGCAACCAATGCTGGGAATGGACCAGCATTGCTGTCAAAATAGCTTCAATTGCGGCGAATCTTCTCACTTGGCCGAAAGTCTGGTTGACCCTCTCGCCGATCAGCGCAATGATATTTGGGTGATTCCGAGGTTTAGTGTTATGCGTGCGGCATTCTTCAGTGCAGTGGTGGTTTCGCTGATTGGCCACGCGCTATTTGGGTGCTGCGCGCATCACATCATTGACCTTAACGCACTGCCCAGCGTGCTGGCCGATCGCGATTGCGGCCACCATGACGGCGTGGATGCAGCGCCGAATCCCCACCATCAATGTCCATGTAAGGGCCACTCCCAATGCCGCGGGTTGTGCACGTATCTTACTGGTCCAAAGGTCGATGTGAAAAATTTCAAATCGCTTGTTCAACTTGACATTGCGGCGGTCCTTCCCGCCGTTTTCGATTCGCAAATTGCGACGCTCATCGGTGCGGAACGGACGCGGCAGCTTCATGCAGAGCCGCCGTTGCGGCTACATCTCTTTCAGCAAATCTTGCTGATTTGATCTTCTTCGATTCATGTCCACTTTCGGTTGATGCTGCGCACAGCGCGGCCGCTGAATGACAGGCTCGTGCGTTTTCCATTGAACGCTGGGTAGCCCCGTCGCACCGTGTACGCCGGCGTGCGTCTAAAGGAACCTCTCAATGTCCCTATCCTCACACTCAATAAATCCAATGTCCGTCCATTCAGCAAAGCCCGTCGGATCAATGCCCGAGCCGGAGTCGGCGTGTGACGACGCCGTTTCAACCGACGCCACGTTTTTGCAATGGCTGCGAACAACAGCACCCACGGCGGCGGTCATCGTCGCTCTCGTGTCGCTGGCTGTGTGGGGATACACCTCGGATTGGAAGGTGCCCAAGTTTTCATCGCTAATCGGCGAAAAAACGGAAAAGCCGGTCGACTGGTGCGACGAGCACAACGTTCCGGAATCACAATGCGTAGAGTGCCATCCGAACCTGATGCCGCCGCAAAAGGATTATGGTTGGTGCGCGGTGCACGGCGTGATGAACTGCCCGCTCGAACATCCGGATGTCGCGCAGCTCAAAATGAAGCCAACAACGACGCCCGCAATGGTCGAGCGCGCGAACCGAGCGCTGTCGTTGCGGCCGCGGCCCGAGAACAACAGTCGATGCGGCCTGCACATGAAGCTGGTTCAGTTCGCTTCGATCGAGGCGGTGGAAAAAGTCGGCGTGGACATTGCCATCGTGACACAGCGGCCCATCATTGAATCGATTACAGCCAACGGCGAGCTTGGCTACGACCAAACTCGAATGGCGCATTTTTCGAGCCGCGTGCCCGGCACGGTGTGGCGCGTCCAGAAGCAAATCGGCGACCGGGTAGCCAAGGGCGACGTGCTGGCGCTTATCGATGCGGCGGACGTCGGACGGTTGAAAAGCGAGTTCCTGCAAGCCATCGCGCAGGTACGGTTGAAGCAAGACCACGTCGAGCGGTTGCGACCTTTGGCGGGCAACGTGATTCCGGGCCGCCAGTTTTTGGAGGCTCAAACCGCGGCCGAGGAAGCACGGATTCAATTGCACCGCGCGCAACAAGGTCTCGTCAATCTTGGATTGCCGGTGGAAGCCGATGAATTCGCGAACATGAGCATGGAGACAATCGTGTCTCGGCTGCAATTTCTCGGCATTCCTTCGGAACTCGTATCGCAGCTTAACGCAGCCACTACCACATCGAATCTGCTGCCGATTCGATCGTCGCTCGACGGCGTGGTTGTGAACCGAAGCGTTGTCGAAGGCGAAGTCGTGGATTCGAAATCGATGCTGTTCGACGTGGCCGATACGTCGCGCATGTGGCTGACGCTCAACGTGCGGCAGGAAGATGCCCGCTTCGTTTCGCTCGGCCAAAAGGCGCTGTTTCGCGCAAGCGACTCAAGCATTGAACCGGAAACGAAGGGCTTGGTGAGTTGGATCAGCACGGATACGGACGAGGCGACGCGAACGGTTAAGGTGCGCGTTGATCTGGCGAACAACGACGGCCGGCTGCGTGCCAACACGTTTGGCACGGGACGAATCGTGCTTCGCGAAGAGCCGAAGGCGATGGTGGTCCCCACCGAAGCGATTCATTGGGACGGCACGTGCAACGTCGTGTTTGTCCGCGACAAGGACTTCCTGAAGCCGGGAGCCCCTAAGGTGTTTCACGTTCGCGACGTTCGGCCGGGTGTGAAAGACGGTGCCACGACCGAGATCCTTGCCGGGTTGCTGC
>DASZZA010000565.1:0-6850 GCA_035545135.1 Lacipirellulaceae bacterium
GGACAGCCGTTGGGCATTAGCCCACGGTTATTTTCGAGTAAAACGTCGGCTAGCAACCAGCGGCTGATTTGCCCAACTCAATCTTTAGCTTTGGCAGACCACTATTTGTGCTTTAGCGCTTTCTCATAAAACGCCGCGAGGTCCTTCCGCAATTGCTCGAGCGCCGAGTCGTTGATGTACATCATGTGGCCGCCCTCGTACACGTGGTACTCGATATTTTTTTGCAGTTCCGGCGGGAGCCGCATGTGTTCCACGCTGTATCTCACCGCCGCGGCCGGCGTCGCCAAGTCGAAATACCCGCTCGCGACGAAGAGCTTCAAGTACGGATCGGCCGACATCGATGCCCGCAGCGTGTTCGAAGCATCGGGAAAGTGCGCATGGAAGTATCCGTAGTCCCACGGATGGATATTCGTTGTGAGCACTTCGTAAACATGCGTGTCCTCGAATTTCAACTCGCTACGCAAGTAATCGTTGATCGCGGCCGTAAACAGGCCAAATACGGCGTCGGCACTTGGATCGTATTCCGGCGTGCTGCCGGCGCTATCGGCGTCGATGCCGGTATAGCGGCCGTCGTACCGGCCGACGGTTCGGCCACGCTCCCGCAACAGCTCCTTGGCAAAACGCTGCATGCTGACACGGAGGTTCGATTCAAGCACGTATTCCTTCGACAGCCCCGTGTAGCGGGCCAGCTTTTCCGCCACGGCATTGCGCTCGGCGCCGCCGAGCGCCTGTCCCTGCATCATGGCCAGCGTGTAATCCGTGAGCGCGAAGCGGGTCGCCTGCTTGACCACCTTCTCCAGCGGCAACACCTGTAAATCGCCCGGAAGCGCTTTGTGGTACCAGGCCGTCGCTGAATAGCCTGGCACAAACAAGATGAACGGCAGGTCATTACCCGGCGCGAAAGCAAGCGTCTCAAAGTTCAGCGCCGGCGATACCAGCACGATACCGTTCTGCGGCATGTTGTATCGGTCGCGCAAGTAGCCCGATAAGCCGGCCGCCCGCAAGCCGCCGTAGCTTTCGCCCATTAGAAATTTAGGCGATCGCCAGCGGCCATATTTGGTCACGTAGTCGTGAATAAACTGGCCGACGCTGCGAAGGTCCTCTTCATATCCGTGAAACTCCTCACTTTTTTCACCCTTGGCCGGCCGACTGAAACCCGTGCTCACCGGGTCGATGAACACTAGATCGGTGATGTCGAGCAACGAATTCGGGTTGTCTTGCAATGCGTAGGGTGGCGCCGCGGGCGTAGGTTTGCCGGGCAGCTTCACCCGCTTCGGACCAAGCAACCCAAGGTGCAACCAAACACTCGACGACCCAGGACCGCCGTTGAACGCAAACGTCACCGGTCGCTGGCCCAAATCCTTCACGCCATTTTTCGCGTATGCAATGAAGAACATCAACGCCTTGGCCTTCCCTTCATCATCCCGCATCACCAGCTTGCCCGCTGTTGCGGTATACTTGATCTCCTTTCCTTCGATTGTCACCGTGTGCCTCGTGACGGAGATCTTGTCCGTTATCTCCTCTTTTTTATTGTCTGCCTTATCCGCGGGCTTTCCCTTCTTTTCCTCCGCGGCGGTTTCATGACCCGCGCTCTTATCGTGCCCCGAGGGGTGTTGAGCACGCACCGGGCTGAATGTGAGTAAACATCCAGCAGCGACGATTGCCGCGATACGAACCATCATGGGTGACACTCTTTGTGCAATGAATGGAAGGACAGATCAGATTTGTGAAGAGATTCCCTGATTGCCGTCGTGGAGGCCGTCAACTTTCAAGCTAATCACGCGGCTCATCTTTGCCAACTAAACGACAATCGGGGTCGCGAGTGCCGCCGTTTAACCGGACTCTCAGAAAAGGTTGACTCTACATTTTGCTCGCACTCGTCAACCCGCACGTGCCAGACGATACGCTTACCCCATCGAGCGAAGCCTCAGCAAACGACTCATCGCTCTCCCAGACCACGACCTTCGTCGCCGCGACGCCCGTACCCGCCAGAAGCTTCGGGCATACTTCGCGTAACAGATAGGTGGCCATGTTCTCGGCAGTCGGGTTATACGGCAGCACGAAGTACTTGCATGGCTCGACGATTCTCACGGCTGAAAGGCCGTTTTCGTCCGCGTGGTTCAGCACGAAGCCATGGTCCCAATTCTCGTCGAGCCAGCCTTTGAATAGCTTCTTGAGTTCGGCAAAATCGATTACCCGGCCCACGGCGTCGACCTCCGCGCCCGTTACGTAAAAGTCTGCCGTGTAATTGTGCCCGTGGAAATACTCGCACTTCCCGCCGTGCCTGTGCAGGCGATGCCCGGCACAGAACTTGATCCGCCGCATGATGGTGAGGCTCATGGTAAATTCAGGATGCGGGATTGACGATGCAGGGAGCAGGGAACAAACGTCTTCTGGTACAACCGAGCCGACGTCCCCTCCATTTTCGAGGTACAACGTGTGTTTGGGAAGCACCAAATCGTGGGCATAATAGACAACAGCGAATAAGAAAACGTTCACCATCGAGACCCTGCTCCCCAAATCCTGCATCCGCAATCCTCCCTATGGTCGATATTGTCAAGCTGGAATGGGTTGGCATCGCCGCCTTGATGCTGCACGGGCTAGGCGTTCTGACGGCCATTCACGCCGTAATGACCGCCCGCACCTCACAGGGCGCAATCGCCTGGGCGCTCCTGCTAATTCTGTTTCCCTATGCCACTCTGCCGGCGTACGCGGCGTTCGGTCGCGGCAAGTTCCAAGGCTACGTGAAAGCACGCCGCGCCGGCGACTCGCAGATCGACCACATCGCCCGTGCGCTCGAAAAGAAAATGCACCTTTTTCGCGTACGCGATGCCGATTTCGACCCGAAATATGAGGCGTTGGAAGAACTCGCCGAGATGCCGTTCACGAGTCACAACGACGCAAAACTGCTGATCAATGGCAGCCAAGCCTTTCCAGCCATGTTCGCCGGCATGGAAACTGCCACCGACTATATCATCGTGCAGTTTTACATCATCCGCGACGACACGCTCGGCAACCAACTCAAAGAGTTGCTCATTCGCAAGGCGAGCGAAGGTGTGCGCGTTTACGTCTTGTACGACGAAATCGGGAGCTACTACCTTACTCGATCCTATCGACGCGAATTGGCCGATGCTGGCGTTTTGGTCGTGCCATTTCGCACCTCCCGCGGGCTACGCAACCGTTTTCAGATTAACTTTCGTAATCACCGCAAGATTGTGATTGCCGACGGACGCGTGGCCTATGTCGGCGGGCTTAACGTGGGCGATGAATACATGGGTCGCCATCCACAATTCGGACCATGGCGCGACACTCATGTGGAAGTCCGCGGATCAGTCGTCCAAGCAATTCAGTTCGCGTTCCTCGAAGATTGGTACTGGGCCACAGGCATCGTACCTGAACTCGAATGGACTCCCCTTCCTGCTCCCGACAAGCCAAACAAGACCGCCCTCTGTCTCGCCTCTGATCCATCGGATTTTACCGAGACGTGCGGACTGTTCTTCATGCACGCCATCAACACGGCCCGCGAGCGAGTCTGGATCGCCAGCCCGTATTTCGTCCCTGATACCGCTTTGATCGCCGCTTTGCAGCTCGCCGCACTGCGGGGTGTCGATGTCCGCGTCATGCTCCCTGAAAAGCCCGACCACAAGCTCGTTTACCTGGCGGGCTTCTCGTACATCGATGAAGCCGATCCCTCCGGCGTCAAGTTCTACCGGTACCTGCCCGGCTTCATGCACCACAAGGTGATCCTGGTCGACGACGATCTGGCTGCCGTCGGCACGGCGAATTTCGACAACCGTTCGATCCGGCTCAACTTCGAATTGATGCTCGTGTTTGCCGACCAGTCCTTCGCACGGGCCGTCGCTGAAATGCTCGAGAAAGACTTTCAGGTATGCCACCAAGTCCGCGCCGCCGACGTCGCACGCCGACCCTTCTACTTTCACTTCGCCGTGCGACTGGCCCGCCTCTTCGCGCCGATTTTGTAATGCGCGGGCCACCCGACCTCTGACGTTACTCCCCTTTTCGGATGCAGCATTACACAGCTGCTGGATCAAAGCGAGTACAGGGCGGTTTACCGCCCTTTTCGCGGTCGCGATTCTAGCGGGCACATTTGGATCGATCCCCTCCCCTTGAAGGGGAGGGTTAGGGAGAGGCGATGCACCGGTTCAATAGTATAAGCCTGCTTGCCCCTCTCCAGCGCTCCCGTCGAAAGGGAAGGGCGGAACCGTTCTTGCTTTCCCATTCATTAGTAAAACCGCATCGACAGTCCCGACCCCGCGTAAAAATTATCGGCCGCATCGTTCAGACCGGCGCCGGCTCGGATGTCCCACTGCAGGTCGTTGTTGATGAGCACGGTGAATCCGCCGTCGAAATAATACTGCGGCCCGTTCGTGTCGGCGCTAATCGGCGATAGAACGTACCACTCGGTATAGCTTTTCACTTGCTCGGTCCACGAGTATTCGAGCGAAAGCGTTTGCTGGAATTCATCGTACCTGTCGTTTGTCACCTCATCCACCGCGCCCTCGAGCGCCGTCATACCCGAGAGTGACCACTCTTTCGTAATGTCCCAGTCGTAGCAGTATTCAATGCCCGGCAGCACCTTATCTGCCGAAAACGCGTCCGCGCCGGTCGGCACAGACATTTCGAGAATGATTCCAGTTTCCGGCAAACAGCCTTGCTGCGGCGTCAGCGCGAATTTCATACCCAAAACCAGATCGTCGGCGCCCGACTCGGTCACTCCGCCGATTTTCGTCTGCTCGACCTCATAATCCCAGTAAGCGCGAAGTTCGAACCAATCGGCGCCCACGCCGAGGCGGTACAACGTCTCCGGAAACGAATGGTCGGCCGTACGATCGCCGTGCGAGTTATCGTGCGTGAACGTGTACCCGGATTCGGCCTGAAACACGCCTCGCCCTACCGTCGATGGCGATTCGGTAAAATCGGGCCGATCTGTTTCGAGCGGTTGATTGAGCTTCGACCCTTCGTCCTTATCCGACTGCTTACCATAGCTCCACTGCCACAGCGTGCCGGGCTCATTCGAATCCCCGCGCGCGACCGCAGCGATGACCATGAAAATCGCTGCCGTCGTCAGCATCACGGTATTTACGCCGCGGACCTGCATCGAACCAATCGAGCTCAATGGTTGTTGCCCGTTCGTTCATCGTCGATCGTGATACCGAAAGGCAGATAGAAAGTACCTGCCTCGATTTATGAGTAAAAAACCGACGTTTTGCGTGGCAAAATTTGCTGATTGCAGCGAGTGCAACGCGGACGTCGACGTTGAAGAACGTCGCTTTCGCCGACGACTCAAAAGGAGGTCTAATTCAGCGACGGGTCCGGCGGCACGTGCTCGCTATCCACTTCCGGCGCCATGATTTCCAGACCGATCCGCTGGGTGACCGTCTTCCAGATCGATTCATGATCGGCAAACACATCGTCCACAGTCGCCCGAGTGAACAGCCAGCCGCCGGCTCCCAATTCCCCCTCGAGTTGTCCGCTACCCCAGCCCGCATTGCCGCTGCACAACCGCAGGCGGATATCGTTTTTGCGGACGATCAAATCCAGCGCGTCGCGATGGGTGGAAACGTACAACCCCGGCAACACTTCGTGATCGGAAAACGCTTCGAGCGAATGCAACGCGACCAATGGGCCCGGTACTGGGCCGCCGACGAAGATCGGATCGTCTCGCTCGCATGGGTCGTTGCCGATCATTTCCCACACTTCGCGAACCGTTTTGTCCGAAGGCCGATTGATCACCACACCCATCGCGCCCTCGCGATCATGATGGATCATCAGCACGACCGACTGCACGAAATTCGGGTCGCGCAAATATCGCGACGCTACTAGAAAATGTCCCGCGAGAGATTTATCGGCCATAGTCGTGATTTAAAACCGGAGAATGCAATCCCCCGAATTTTACCAGCCCGACCGCGGAAAGAAAGCAACGTCGCGTCAATCGAATGCACGCCGAACAGGGAATGAAATCTCCGGAGCCGCGATAGGAGAGACAAGATCGTCACCCTGCCCGATTTCGAGCGTCTTGTACGCTCCCCCTTCCGGATTTCGATGAACAAGAAGCTGTTCCCGGTCTAAGTCGGCAACCCAGTATTCCGGTATTCCCACTGCAGCGTAAACTGGTGCCTTGATCTGCTGGTCTTTATGCAACGAAGACTCGGCCGCTTCAATCACCAACTGCACATCAGATGCATCAGGCAATTTCGTCTTGTAGCCATGCGGTCGTTGCCGCAACAACATGAAGTCCGGGTCAAACACATGGCCTTCCACGACGGTTAATGTGCCTTGAATCGCTATCTCAAATCTCGAAAGTAACGGCGCAAACAATCGCACGATTTGCATTAACAAGTGGTTATGCGGTATTCCGGCAGGCGACTTTTCAACAATTACTTCCCCGATAAGTTCGACATGGTCGTCCGGCGCCAGCACCCCATTGTCGATCATCCCCAAATAATCCGCCTTACTACCCGATGCAGCGGAACAATCTCGACGAATGCAGCGTCAGCTTGCGAAATGGTCGCCATGTCTACATTATATCGGCAAGTCCCGACTCCTCTATGGACAACCGCATCACTTAGTGGCGGCGCTTGTCACGCCCTTACCACCCCCGCGATGCTGCGTAATCTCAATCGCCTTGAGCAGCCCGCGGGCTTTGTTGAGCGTTTCTTCGTATTCATGTTCAGGCACGCTATCCGCGACGATGCCTGCGCCGGCTTGGATGTACGCCGTACCATCCTGGATGACCATGGTTCGTAGCGCGATGCACGTATCCATATTGCCGGCGAAGTCGATGTAGCCGACGGCGCCGCCGTAAGGCCCACGGCGATGTGGCTCGAGC